>JACPRL010000126.1 GCA_016189965.1 Acidobacteriota bacterium
GCCCAGCTCGCGGGCTTCGGCTTCGGCGGCGTCGCGGCGAGCGCGCAGGGCGTTCAGCTCTTCGATGGCGCGGCGGACTTTCGCTACGAGCTCCTCGAGGGCGCGCAGGCCGTTCGGGGCATTCTCGTCCATCGTACTCACTGCGTGCGCAGGCGGGCGCCCAACTTCTTTTCCAGCGCCTCGACCAGGCGGTCGGAGAGCCGGCGAATCTGCTCCTCAGTCAGCGTCTGCTCGGGGCTCTGGAAGACGACGCGGATAAGCAGACTGTAGCGGTCAGGCGGCAGCGCCCCGCCGCGGAACCACTGATCCACCGCCGTCATGGAAACCAGCTCGGGGAGCTCCAGCTCTTCGATGACCTGTCGCACAGCGGAAAAACTGATCCCGTGGCCGAGTAGGAGCGAGAAATCGCGTGCCACCGCCGGGAAGCGCGACAGCGGCTGATAGCGCGGCGGGCGCAAGCCGGCGGCGTAGACCGCTTCGAGGTCGAGCTCAGCCACGTAGGCCGGCTGGCGCAGCTTGAAGGCGGCGACGAGCGCCGGGCTGAGCTGCCCGAGCAGCCCAAGAGTCTGCCCGCCGGCCGAGACCGCGGCGCGCTCGCCGGGATGGAGGAACGTCGCGTCGCAGGCATCAAAACGCAGCGGCGGCAGCGCGAACGGCTCGAGCGCTGCCTCCACCGCACCCTTGAGTGCCAGGAAGTCGAACGGCTGCTCGGCCTCGCCGACGCTCTTCTCCCGACGCAGCCCCGTGGCGGCCAGCGTCAGCACGCGCCGCTCGCGGAACCCGCCGCCGCGCATTGCGTAGACTTTACCGATTTCATAGAAGCGCAGGTTGCGCTGGCCGCGGTTGATGTTCCACGCCAGCGCCTCGACCAGGCTCACCAGTCCCGAAGGCCGCAGCACCGACACTTCCTCCGAGAGCGGGTTGCGCAGCCGCGCCAGCTCGTCACCGGGCGCCAGGAATTTTTCCGCCGCCGCGGGATTCACCGGCGTGAAGTTGATCGCCTCGTCGTAGCCCTGCGCTTCGAGCCTCTCGCGCAGCACGGCCGCTGCCTCCGCCTCCGGCGGGCGCGCCACCGGCTGGCGCGCCGGCGGCAGCCGCGAGGGGAACTTGTCGTAGCCGTAGAGCCGCGCCAGCTCTTCGATGAGGTCAATCTCGCTCGTGACGTCGCGTCGCCACGACGGCGCCACCACCTGCCAGACGTCGCCGGCCGAGCGCGCGCCCTGGAAGCCAAGGGCGTGCAGAATCCCTTCCACCACCTCGCCACGCAGCGGGATCCCCAGCACGCGCTCGATTTCGCTCGCGCGCAGGAGGAGGACCGGCGGCTGCCACGGCCGCGGATAGACGTCAATCGCGCCGGCCAGCAGTTCGCCCCCGGCAAGCTCCAGAAACAGCTCGGCGCAGCGCCGCGCCGCGCGCAGCGGCGCCTCGACGTCCATCCCGCGCTCGAAGCGGTAGCTGGCCTCGGTGCGCAGGCCGAGCTCTTTCGCCGCCCGGCGCGTGGTGATGGGGTCAAACCACGCTGACTCGAGCAGCACGTTGCGCGTGCGCAAACTGATTTCGGTTTCCGCGCCGCCCATGATGCCGGCGAGCGCTACTGCGCGGCGGGCGTCGGCGATGACCAGGTGGTGGGGCTTGAGCTCGCGCGTCACGCCGTCGAGCGTGATGATTCGCTCGCCCGGCTTCGCCGTGCGGACGATGATGCGCCGCTCGGCCAGCGTGTCGAGGTCGAAGGCGTGCGTGGGGTGGCCGAGCTCGAGCAGAACGTAGTTGGTCGCGTCCACGACGTTGTTGATGGATTGCAGGCCGCAGGCTTCCAGGCGCCGGGACAGCCAGTCGGGCGAGGGGCCGACCTTGAGGTTGCGGAAGACCAGTGCCACGTAGCGGTGGCAGAGCTCGGGCGCGGCGATGTCCACCTGCGCCGCGCCGCTGGCGGGCTCCGCCGCTTCCGGCGGCGCCGGCTCGATGGGCTTGAGCGGCTTCGAGTAGAGCGCCGCGGCTTCGCGCGCCACGCCGTAGTGGCTCGAGAGGTCAGGACGGTTGGCGGTGATTTCGAGTTCGAGCAGCGTGCCCCCGCCGCCCGGCGCCGGGCCGTGGCCCTCGACGCTCACGCCCGCGCGCGTCATCTCCTCGATGAACCGCGGCAGCGCCGCCGGCACCTCCACGTACTCTTTCAGCCACTCGTAGAGGATGTTCATCAGCGCCCTATCTTGCTGTCGCTATTCCGCCTGGCATGAGCCACGGCTCCACTCCGGAAGGGCACGGCTTCTCGGAGCGGAGCGGAGATCCCGAGCCTGTCGAGGGAAGCCGTGCCGAAATCAATGTCGCGCGCAGCGCCTCCTTGGAGGGGTCGCAGGGGAACCCTTCCCGGGTGCCCCCGCCGCTGAGATGCTTCGCTTCGCTCAGCATGACAAGCTTGTTGCATTGCTCCTCTTGTGTTCACCGGCGGAATTGCTGCAGGAACCGCACGTCGTTCTGGAAGAAGAGCTGCAGGTCGTCCACGCCGTACTTGACCATGGCGAAGCGCTCCACTCCCATCCCGAAGGCGAACCCCGAGAGCTCCCCCGGCTCGTAGCCCACAAAGCCGTAGACGGCCGGGTTCACCATCCCCGCGCCGAAGAGCTCAATCCAGCCGGTCTGTTTGCACACGCGGCAGCCCGCACCCTCGCAGACGCTGCAGGTGGCCGCCAGGTCGGCCGAAGGCTCGGTGAAGGGGAAGTAGGAGGCGGAAAAGCGCGTGCGCGTCTTCGGCCCGAAGAACTCCCGCAGGAAGTACTCCATCGTCCCCTTGAACTCGCAGAAAGTGATGTCGCGATCAACCGCCAGGCCTTCAATCTGGTGGAACATGAAGGAGTGGGTGGCGTCGGGGTTGTCGCGGCGGTAGACCTTGCCGGGAACGACGACGCGCACGGGCGGCGGCTGCTTCTCCATGGTGCGGATTTGCACCGGTGAGGTGTGGGTGCGTAGCAGCGGGAAGGGGCTGGTGCCCGGGCGCCGGCCGCGCACCTCGGCCGGCAAGGCGCTGACCGGCAGGTCGAGGTAGAACGTGTCCATGGTGTCGCGCGCCGGGTGGTGCTCGGGGATGTTGAGCGCCTCGAAGTTGTAGTAGTCAGTTTCGACCTCCGGGCCCTCGACGACGGAAAAGCCGATGCGCTCGAAGATGCCGCAGATTTCCTCCATCGTCTGGGTAATCAGGTGGCGGGCGCCGCGGCGCTGCGCCAGCCCTGGCAGCGTGACGTCAAGATGTTCTGCCTCGACCCTCTTCTGCACCTCTGCTTCGAGCTCAATTCTTTTTTCAGCCAGTGCGGATTCAACGTGCTCCTTGAAATCGTTGTAGGCTTTTCCAACCGCGAACCGTACTGACGACTCCGGGCTCAGCCAGTTCTGCCGGATGTTTCGATCGAGTCCCTTGCGGCCCCGCCACCGCGCTCTCAACTGTTCTAGGCCACCAAGGTCGCTTGTGTGTCCAAGCTCTTTGTCAAATGCGGCGCGCAGCTCAGCAAACAATTCATTCACGTCGCTGGGCGAACTAGCGCCAAGCTGGGCAAGCTTGAACGCTACCTTTTGGAGAACATCTCGCATGTCTGGTCGCAATTACTAGGCGGCTTCAGATTCGCCAAGACGGCAGTCAGTTTACACGACAGGCGGGAAGGCGCAAAGAGAGCCTTCGGTGGAAAGGAGAACAAACCCACACACCGCCGAGCCCGGTGGCACCGGCCACCGGGGGATTCAGGAGGCAAGCAGCAGATCCCTCGACTCCCCCGCCCTTTCTCAAGACCACGCCGGCCTCCAGCGCCACGGCCACGCCGAGACCGGCGGCAATGTTCGCTGGCGGCAATTGTCGGAAAGGGCAGGGTCGCTCGGGATGACAAGGGTTTTGCTTGGCCGCGGGCGGCGCAAACAGGCCCGCCCGAGTTTCGCTTTTCGAGTTTCGAGTTTCGGTTTTCGCTTTTTAGGCTGGCGCGAAGGCCTGCTTGGCAGTGGCCGCCAGGGCGGCGAAGCCTTTGGCGTCGTGGACGGCGATATCGGCCAGCACCTTGCGGTCAAGCTCAATGCCGGCCTTACGCAGGCCGCCCACCAGTCGGCTGTAGTTGAGCCCGTTGTCGCGCGCGGCGGCGTTCAGGCGCACAATCCACAGGCTGCGGAACTCGCGCTTCCGGGTGCGCCGGTGGCGGAAGGCGTACTCCATCGCCTTGGCCACCGCCAGGCGCGCCTGCCGGTGGAGCTTCGAGCGGGTGAGGAAGTAGCCCTTCGCCTGGCGGAGAATCTTCCGCCGGCGGCGGACGCGCTTCGGTCCTCGTTTCACTCGGGGCATACGTTCAACGGTTCCTTTCTAGCTTGGGGATCCTTCGCTTCGCCCCCCCACGGGGCTCCGCTCCCTTCGACTGCGCTCAGGGCAAGCAGGATGACTTCGTCACATCTTCTTCCAGTAGGGCAGCAGGCGGCGCGACTGGGCCAGGTCGGCCTCGCCCACCAGCACCGTCTGCCGCAGCGCGCGCTTGCGCTTGCGGCGCTTGCCGGTGAGCAGGTGACGCAGGTGCGCCTGGTGGCGGAGCAGCTTGCCCCGCGCCGTCCTCTTCACACGCTTCGCCATTCCGCGATGCGTCTTCAGCTTAGGCACTGGCGGCTTCCTTCGGGGTCGCTTCGCGGCCAGGGCGCTTGCCCGTTTGCGGCTTGGGGGCCAAGATGACGACCATCAGCCGGCCCTCCATCATCGGCGGCGTCTCGATGTTGCCCAGGTGGGAGACTTCGTTGATCAGCCGCTCCAGCTTCCGCCGCGCCAGGTTGGCGTGCTCGACCTCCCGCCCCCGGAACATCATCACCAGCCGCACCTTGTCCCCCTCCTCGAGGAATCGTGCGACATGGTTCTTCTTGAACTCGAAATCGTGCGCGTCGGTCCGCGGCCGCAGCTTGACCTCCTTGATCTTCGTCCCCTTCTGGTGCCGCCGCTGTTCGTGCATCTTCTTGTTGAGCTCGTAGAGGTACTTGCCGTAGTCCATGATTTTGCAGACCGGCGGGTCGGCGGTGGGGGAGATTTCCACCAGGTCGAGGCCGCGTTCGCGGGCCATCTTCAGGGCTTGCGGCGGGGGCAGGACGCCCACCTGCGTGCCGGTTTCGTCAATCAGGCGGATTTCGCGGGCGCGGATGCGTTCGTTCACCCGCAGGGCTCGATTGGAGACGCTCGTAGTTTCCTCCTTAATAAAAAACGAACCCGAGGGGAGACAACATCTCCATCCTCTGCGGTTCGTTCGTCATTGATTCCGCGCCGCCCGGCGACTCTCTCCCCCGCCGCGCGGCGTGAACACCAAAAAGAGTATAGCAAAGCCCTGCCGAGTGCAAGACCGATTCATCGGTGGGCGTCTACGGTGGGGACGGAGCGGGGCATGCGGGCTCAGGCGTCCGCGGCGCGGGTCTCGACCAGGCGGCGAAGCTCGCCCTCGAAGTCCCCCAGCGGGCGCGGCCCCAGGTCGCCCTTCGCGCGCGAGCGCACGCTCACCGTGCCGGCCTCTTCCTCTTTCTTGCCGCAGACGAGCATGAAAGGAATCTTCTGCAACTGCGCGTCGCGGATTTTGGCCTGGAGCTTCTCGTTGCGCGCGTCGAGCTCGACGCGGAAGCCCGCGCTGCGCAGCCGCTCGGCCACCTGCCCGGCGTAGGCGGCGTTTTTCTCGCTGATGGGCAGCACCACCGCCTGCACGGGCGCCAGCCAGACCGGGAAGGCGCCGGCGTAGTGCTCGATCAGGATGCCGAAGAAGCGCTCGACCGAGCCCCACAGCGCGCGGTGCACCATCACCGGCCGGTGCGGGGCGCCGTCGGCGGCGATGTAGCTGAGGTCGAAGCGCTCCGGCAGGTTGAAGTCGAA
Organism: Acidobacteriota bacterium; assembly: GCA_016189965.1. GTDB lineage: Bacteria > Acidobacteriota > Terriglobia > Acidiferrales > 2-02-FULL-67-57 > JACPRL01. The sequence continues at coordinate 5,858 of JACPRL010000126.1, forward strand.
CTGGATGGTCGAGAGCTGCCAGGGCCGGCCGATGGCGTCAATCAGCTTGACGTCAATCTTCGGCCCGTAGAACACCGCTTCGCCCTCCATGCGCTTGAAGGGCAAGCCGATCTGCTCGAGCGTCCGCTGCAGCGCGCCTTCGGCCCGCTCCCAGTCTTCCACGCGCCCGGCGTAGGCTTCCGGATGCCCCGGCTCGTAGGCCGAGAGCTCGGCTTCGAAGCGCTCGAAGCCGAAGGTGCGCAGGGCGTCGAGCGCGAACTCGACGCAGAGGCGGATCTCCTCGCCCACCTGCTCCGGCGTGCAGAAGATGTGCGCGTCGTCCACCGTGAAGCCGCGCACCCGCAGCAGCCCGTGCAGCACCCCGCCGCGCTCGTAGCGGTAGACCGTGCCCAGCTCGGCCAGCCGCAGCGGCAGGTCGCGGTAGCTGCGCAGCCGCGACTGGTAAATCAGGATGTGCCCCGGGCAGTTCATCGGCTTGAGCTGGTAGGTGAGGTGCTCCTCCTCCATGGGCGGGAACATGTTCTGCCGGTAGTAGTCCAGGTGTCCGCTGGTCTTCCACAAATCAATCCGCATCACGTGCGGCGTGTAGACCATCTGGTAGCCCCGCCGCAGGTACTCGGCCCGCAGCCAGTCCTCCATCAGCGTCCGAACCAGCCCGCCCTTGGGGTGCCAGAAGACCAGGCCGGCGCCGGCTTCGTCCTGGAAGCTGAAGAGGTCGAGCTCGGGCCCCAGCCGCCGGTGGTCGCGCCGGCGGGCTTCCTCGAGCCGATGCAGGAAGTCGTCCAGCTCGGCCTGCGAGGGGAAGCTGGTGCCGTAGATGCGCTGCATCTGCGGGTTGCCCTCGACCCCCTTCCAGTAAGCGCCGCTGACCGAAAGCAGCTTGAAGGCCTTGATGCGCCCGGTCGAAGGGATGTGCGGCCCGCGGCAGAAGTCGATGAACTTGCCGGTGACGTAGAAGCTCACCTGGTCGCCTTCGGCCTTCTCTTCGACCAGCTCGCACTTGAACTTCTGCCCTTGCTGCTCGTAGAGCTTCATCGCTTCGGCGCGCGGGAGCCAGCGGCGCTCGTTCGGCACGTCGGCGTCGCGCAGCTCGGCCATCTTGCGCTCGATGCGCGCCAGGTCTTCGGGCGTGAACGGCTGCTCGCGGTAGAACTCGTAGAAGAAGCCGTTGTCGGTGGGCGGGCCCACGCCGAGCTTCACCTCCGGGAAGAGCTCCAGCACCGCCGCCGCCAGCAGGTGGGCCGAGCTGTGCCGGAAGACGAACATCCCCTCCGGGTCGTCCGTGGTCAGGAAGCGCAGCGCGGTGTCGCGTAGGAGCGGCTCGGTCAGGTCAACCAGGTCGCCGTTCGACATCGCCACCACGGCCTGCTCGGCCAGCCGCTGGTTCTGCCGGCGCAGCAACTCGAGCGGCGTGGTGCCCCGCGGCACCCGCTCCACCTGCCCTTCCGGCAACGTGACTTTGATTGTCTCCGCCATCTCTCAGTAGGACAGACATTCTTGCCTGCACTGAGCGCAGTCGAAGTGTCTGTCCAAATCCCTCCGCAAGAAAACCTACCGTAGCAGACGCCCGCCCACAGCGTCAATTCCGCCGCCCTTGGGCCGGCCGGCCTCCGGGCCGCCCCGGGGGTTGAAATGCGTCAGAAGACGCGTCAGAACGCATCAAACGGCTCTTCCTGGCGTAGGCCCCGCCCCACTCTGTTAGGCCTCAGAAGACGCCTTCTTATGATAAGCGGACTGGCCTTGACGCCAAGACGCGCGGTTCGCCGTGAGCCGTGTCGGTGAAAATCACCAGGTTCTTGCCACCCCCCGTTGCGGCTGACGGCACCAATAGCGCTTGAAACCCGCTGGCTCGTGCGTCCCGGGCAATTTGATGCGTGAGGGTTCTGTCCTGGCCCTGGAGGTTACTCTTTTCAACTCCGAGATTGGCCAAAACCTTCCCATCGGTCAAGTCGAGAACCGATTCAAGATCAAAGGCGATCTCGTACGCCCACCATTCGCCAAACGCATACTCTTCCGGATTAATCCCACGCAGCCGTTCGTTTCTCGCCTTTTCTGCGGTAGCCGTCTGTTCATCGAGTGACACATACAGCGCAGGGAATTCGTCCTTAGGGTTATAACGTCCGCCATTCCTCAAGCTCCATTCTGTGGCAAGAGGATCGCGGCCCTTTCGAACGACTCGGTATGCCTTGACAGACAGGTGCAGTCGCGGGAGGTTCGAAGGAAGGGGCAACTAGTCGTAGACCCCTTCCTGCATGGCTTGAACATCCGCTTCAACCCTTTCAAACTCACCCCGCAGCAAGAGGTCGATCGGTCTCTCGCCAGAAAAACTGGGATTGGGATGATTGAGGTAGCTCTGAATGGCCTGCTTGTGGGGAAGCGCTTCTTCAAGCAACGAGACGAGCCGTCCCAGCCGAACTAGTTCCGGCCTCGACTTCGGCTTTGTTCCCTTCAACCATCGTTGTACCGTTTTCGCCGAGACTCCGAGAATGCGCGCCAGCGCTTCCTGCGATAGCCCAAGCGCGCCGGCAATGCGGCGAATACTGGCCGGTGCCGCCGAGGGTTTCGCTCGCAGGTCTGCCAGCAACCGAATCTGACTGAGCAGTTCACGGGGGGTTTGGCTGCAATTGAGCAGTACGACAGGTTGAATCTGGTGCCTTCGGAGCACCCGCAGCACATCGTTGGCATCGACGTGGGGCATCGCCAGGTCCAGCAAAACAATCTCCGGCTTGACCTTCGCGACCAGCGCTGCCTCTTCGGCGCTTCGGATCCCGTAGATCCGAGCGAAGCGGGCCAGAATCCCTTCGGCGTGTGAGGAGGCACCGACCTCCTTCACCGCCACAATCCTTTCGGCCATGGCTGCCTCCCTTCTCCCGGCTGGGTGAACATCCTCAGCATAATGCGGAGGGCGGTAGATGTCAAGACAATGTCCGGACATTCACTAGACCACCGCCCAACTGCAGGAACTAGCTGCATAGCTTTCCTTGCCAGCGACGGTTGGCTCTGGCAGATTACGGCGGAGAGGTCAACTCCATGCCGCGCCGCCTTCCTATCTTGTTGTTTGCCGCGTCTCTCGTACTGCCGCTGGCGGCGGAGGAGCCGCCCGCCATGCAGGTCATCCTGCTCGGCACCGGCTACCCGCGGCCGAGCGCGGAGCGCGCCGGGCCGGCCACCGCCGTCGTGCTGGGCGAAAAGCTCTTTCTCATCGACGCGGGCCGTGGCGTGGTCATGCGCCTGGCCGCCGCCGGGCTGCCCGCCGACTGTGGCGTGGCCGGGGCCAAGTGCCTCCGCGCCGTGTTTCTCACCCACCTCCACTCCGACCACACCTCGGGCCTCCCCGATCTCTTCACCACCAGTTGGATCTTCGGCCGCTCGGCGCCGCTCGAGCTCTACGGCCCCGCGGGGACGAAGGAAATGGCCGCCGCGCTCCAAGCCTACTTCGCCGAAGACATCCGCATCCGCCGCGACCTCACCGAAGGGCACCCCGGCGCCGGCGCCACCCTCAACGTCCACGTCATCGAAGAGAGGATTGTCTACGAGGACTCGGAACTCCGGGTCGTCGCTTTCGCCGTCGACCACCGCCCGGTCGAGCCCGCCTTCGGCTACCGCTTCGAGCAGAAGAGCCCCGGCGGACAGGCGCACAAAGTCGTAGTTCACTCGGGTGACACGCGCCCCAGCGACAATCTCATCAAGCACGCCCGCGGCGCCGACATCCTCATCCACGAGGCCTACCTGCCCGAGCACTTCGACCGCGTCGACACCCCCGAAGTGGCTGCCCGCCTGAAGGCCTACCACACCAGCGCCACCGAAGTCGGCCAGGTCGCCGCCGCCGCCGAGGTCAAGCTGCTCGTGCTCACCCACCTCGTCCCCGGCGACCCCGAAAGCGAAAAGGTCTTCCTCGACCGCGCAGCGAAGCACTTCAAGGGCAGGATTGTGGTGGGGCGCGACCTGATGCGCTTCTGAAACCGCTGGCCTGTGATGGGCGCAGTCGGACCATGCACACTAATAACCCAGATCGCTGCTCGTCAGGGCACGGCTTCAGCCGTGCCGAACACAACCAAAAATGAAAGGGCTTTAGCCCCTGAGGTTCTTCTCCGTGCGCGCTATCACTTTTGACTTCTACAACACGCTGGTCTACCACCGCGCGGGAACCGGTCGGGGTCGGCAGTACCAGGACTACCTCGCCGCCGCCGGCCTGACGGCCGACCCCTGGGAGCATCAGGTGCTCTACGACGTTTTCGAATACTACGCGGCCGCCTACAGCCCCGCGCTCTCGGAGGAAGCCAAACTCTCCTTCTGGATCGAATTCAGCCGCCGGCTCTTCGAGCGCACTAACGTGCGCCTACGCGAGGCCATTGATTACGCCCAACACGCCCCGGCCATCCGCGACATCATGGGGCCGAACGCCTTTGCCGTTTTTACTGAGGCTCTTCCAGCCCTCCGCACTTTCAAAAAGAAAGGCTTGCGCCTCGGGGTCATCTCCGACTGGCAGAAAGGCCTTCAGCACTTCTGTGAGGAACTCGGCCTCGCCGCCTATCTCGACGTGGTGGTGGCTTCGGCCGAGGTGGGTTGCCAGAAGCCCGACCCGCGCCTATTTGAAATCGCGCGCGAGCGGTTGAAGATTCCCGCGCCAGAAATTCTGCACGTGGGCGACACCCTCGCCGACGTCGAAGGCGCCCGCGCCGCCGGCTTCTCCGTCCTGCTCCTCGTTCGCGAAGGCGACCCGCCGACGACCGACGTCCCGCTCATTCGCCACCTCCGCGAACTGCTCCCCCTCCCGCCCATCCTCGGAGCGCTCAAGAGGGGCTCAGAAGCAACAGAACGTGAAACCACAATAAACACAGATGAACACGGATAGGAGGACTTGGGGTGGGAAGGGCGGGGTTTCAACCCCGCCGTA
>JACPRL010000133.1 GCA_016189965.1 Acidobacteriota bacterium
CACCTGCACCGAGTGGTCAATCACCAGGTCGACCGGCACCAGGGGATTGATGCGGGCGGGGTCGCCGCCCAGGCGCTTCATCGCCGCGCGCATGGCCGCCAAGTCCACCACCGACGGCACGCCGGTGAAATCCTGCAGGATGACACGAGCGGGGCGGAAGGGCACCTCGCGCGGCGCCGGCTCCCGCGCCTGCCAGCCGGCGAGCGCCGCCACATCGTCTTCCGTCACTAGTTCCCCATCGCAGTGCCGCAGCACCGCCTCCAGCAGCACCTTGAGCGAGAACGGCAACCGCGAGACGCGCCCCACGCCGGCCTTCTCCAACCGCGCCAAGGAGTAGAAAACCAACCGGCCGCTCGAGAGCTCGAAAGAAGCGCGCGCGCCAAAGGGGTTTGATGGCTTTCGGCTCATTCCGTTTTCACTTTAGCATCGCGCTCCGACGATGACAACGGCCGTGTCTTCACCCGAAGACGCGCTGGTAGAGCTCCCGCACTGCGCGGCGTGTCTCGGCAAGAGAGGTGAGAAGGGTGGCGCCGCTCAAGGTTTCGCCGAGCGCCGCGCCGACCAGCTCTGCCACCAGTTCCAGCCGCGGCCCGGCGGGCAGCGACGCCGCGCTGCGTCCCGTGGTGAGCCGCAAGGCGTGGTCGACGCTGCGGAACAGCCGCGCCGCCCGGCCAAGCTGCTCGCGTTCCTCGGCGTCAAAGGCCAGGACGTCCGCGAACAGGCTGGCTTGCTCGGCCAGCGGGCAGCCGGCCTGCGAGCGCGCGCCAGCTTCGAGCGCCGCGGCCGAAAAGAGAAAGTCCAGATCGTACAGCCCGCCCGGCCCGGTCTTGAAATTGTCGCTGCTCGCCCCGTTCTTCGTTCCTTCCTCTTCCAGCCGCTGCCGCATCACGCGCAGACTGGAACGAATCGGTTCTGGGGTCGAAAACCGTTGCCGCAACACGGCGCGCAACTGCTCACACCAGTGCTCGCCGAAAACGAAGTCGCCCCCGACCGGCCGGGCTTTCAAGTAGGTGACCGCCTCCCAGACCTCGGCAGAGCTGGCAAAGTACTCCAGCACGCCGTCAGCGGTCTGCACCAGCTCGCCTTCACTGCCGCGGGGGCGCAGGCGGACATCGACCGGAAAGAGAGTGCCCTCGCGCGTGTAGCCGGAGACGACGTGGAGCAGTTTTTCGGCTATCGCCCGCACGCGCAGCTGAGCCTCCGGCCGGGCGGCAAGGAAAATCAAGTCGGCATCCGAGCCCCAGTCCATTTCCGCCATGCCCACCCGCCCCAGGGCCACCACGACGTAGTCGACCGGCTCGCCGCCAGCCTCACCGCTGTGCTGCTCCGCCATGGCCAGCCCGCCGCGCAGGACTTCTTCGGCCAGCGCGGTGTAGGCCCACAGGCCCGAGGCCAGCGGAGGTCGCCAGTAAAGCTCGCGCGCGCCCCAACGGAAAGCGGCGTCCGCAAAGTAGCGACGCAGGCCGGCCATCTGCCGCGGCAGCGAGCCGTGCGAGTTGACTACGGCGCGCAAGGCGGGGGACAACTCCCGCTCGCTCCCGACCGGCCAGCCAAGCTCCAACTGACCCTCCGGCCGACCGGCCGGCGCGCTGCCTATCGCGGAGAGTTGAGCCAGCCGCTCGGGCCGCCGGACGAGCAGCGTGGTGAGCGGCTCACTGAGACGGAAGATTTCGAGCGCCACCGGCAAGGCCGACGCGGCCCGGCTCACCTCCTCGAAGGTCGCCGACGAGCCGAGCGCCGCGGTCAGGAACCGATGCAGGGCTTTGTGGGCGCGCTCGGGAACCGTCAGCTCCTTCACCGAGTGGTAGAGCGGTGAATCCTGCGTCCGCAGCAGGTCGAGGATTTCGCCGTAGGAAAGCTCTCCCGGCACCGCGAGCGCTTCGGGTGCACGCAGCGCGTAGACATCCGACTCGGGCACACGGGCCGCGCGCGGCAGCGTGCGCTCGTAAATGCTCCGCACCTGCCTCAGGTGTCCTTCCAAGGCAGCGAGAAGCTCGTCCCGGGCCAACTTGCCCGGCGCGCTGGCGAACCCACAACGCCGCGCCAGCAACTCCAGAGCTTCCGGGTCGGCAGGAAGGGTGTGGGTCTGCTGCCCCTGCTCTAGTTGCAACCGGTGTTCCACCCGCCGCAAAAACTCGTAGGCCGACGCCAAGCGAAAGTGGTCGCGACCCGACAGATAACCTTTTTCATACAGCTTCTGCAAAGCGACCAGCGTGCTGCCCGCGCGGACCCAAGAGTCGTCCTGTCCGTAGAGCCGCTGCAGGCACTGGGCGAGGAATTCGATGTCGCGGATGCCGCCGGCGGCCAGCTTGACGTTCGGGCGCTCGCTCGCCGCGGCGTCCAGTTGGCGATCAAACCCTTCGCGCGCCTTCACCACCGCTTCCACCGCCGCAAAATGCTTGGCGCCCCGATAGAGCCGCGGCTCGACCCCCGCCAGAAACTCGCGCACGGTCGCCGCGTCGCCGGCCGAGTGGCGCGCCTTGAGCAGCATTTGCAACTCCCACTCCCACGCCGCGCGCTGGTAGTACTGGAGGGCGGCCGGCAAGCTAATGGCGAGGTCGCCTTCGCCGCCACCGGGCCGCAGGCGCATATCGACGCGAAAGACAGGTCCTTCGGGCGTCACGCCGGCGACGATTTGCAACAAGCGCTGCGCCAGCCTCAGGAAAAACTCGGCGTTGGAGATCCGCCGGCCGGCTTCATCCGCGCTCGTCTCACCTTCGCCGGCAAAAAGAAATAGCAGGTCAATGTCGGAGCTGTAGTTCAGCTCCCGACCGCCCAGCTTGCCCAGCGAGACGACGGCGAAGCGTGCCGGGACGCGCCGGCCACGCGCATCGAGCGTTTCCGGGGTGCCGTAACGCGGCCGCAACTCGGCCTCTGCCCGCGTCAGGGCTTTCTCCAGCAGCACATCCGCCAGGGTTGAAAGTTCGAGCGTGGTCTCGAGCAGGGTCGAGAGGCCCAGAATGTCCTTCAGGGTAATCCGCACGTACTGCCGGCGCTTGAAGCGCGCCAGAGCCAGGGAGGGGTCGGCGTCGAGCGCCGAGGTCTCAAAACGCGCGTACTCCTCGAGCAGTTCCTCCTTCGACCGGATCCGTTCCAGGTGCCTTTCGCGCCCCAGCCAGAGGATCAGTTCCGGCTGTTGGATGAGGGTTTCGCTGAGGAACCGGCTGTGGCTGAACAGGGCCAGCAAGTAATGGAGCAAGAGCGGCTGGCTCACAAAGGCGTCGAGCACGCGGCGGC
>JACPRL010000134.1 GCA_016189965.1 Acidobacteriota bacterium
CTTTGCTGCCCTTGCCCAGGCAGCGCACCACGCCGGTCGCCAGCTCGAGGTCGGTGACCTTCAAGCGCACCAGCTCGGAGACGCGCAGGCCGCAGGCGTAGAGCAGCTCGAGCATGGCCTGGTCGCGCAGTCCCCGTGGGGTCTTCGTATCGCCCGCCTCGAGCAGCCGCTCCACTTCCTCCACGCTGAGGAACTTCGGCAGACGCTTCCAGACGCGCGGCGATTCGACGTGCTCGGTGGGGTCGTGCCGGACCGCGCCTTCCTGGCGCAGAAAGCGGAAGAGGTTCCGTAGGCTCACCAGGTGGCGCGCCACCGAGCGGCTGTCGAGGCCCTGCTGGTAGAGACGGCCCAGGAAATCCACCACGTGCGTGCGGTCCACGCGGGCGGGCACAAGCCGCCGCTGTTGACAGAAGGCAGCAAATTTCTCCAGGTCGCGCCGGTAGGCGGCCACGGTGTTGGCCGCCAGCCCGCGCTCGACCTGGGCATAGTTGAGAAAAGCAGCGATTTGGCTACGCATTAGAACCCGTTGCGAATGAGGCCTCAGGGGCAAAGCCCGTACTGAAGGGGGGCTTCGCCCCCCTGACAGACCCTTCGGCTCCGCTCAGGGCAAGCAGGAATGTCTGTCCTACTGTTCTCCTTCCCTTTCCTGCTCAAATGTCGTGGCTCCCGTCTTTGCGCCTTCGTGTCGTTGTGGCATTAGGTCCTAGTCACGGTTCAAGGGGGACGGAACGGCGGCGTGCACGCCCGCGACTCTGTCCTTCCTCGCCCGCCGGCCGGTGACCAACGTATAGACCTCGCTCATCTCCTCGGCCCGCAGCAGCCAGGCCAGCAGCAAATAGCTACCCAGCCCGGCGGCCAGCGTGGCCACAAAGCGCGCGAGCAGAACGGCGAAGTTCGCCACCTGCATCAGCGCGAGCTCGGCGCTCAAAAACCAGCAGAGCACGCCCATCCCCGCCGAGGCGGCACAAGTGCGAAGCAGCGAAGCAGCCAACCGCCCTTCCCCCACCGGCCCCACTCTCCGACGAAACAGGGCGTAGAGAAGTATCAGGTTCAAGTAAGAGGCGAGGGAAGTCGCCAGCGCCAGGCCACCGTGCCTGAGCGGCCCCACGAGCAGAAAACACAGAACCAGGTTGGCCACGAGTGCCACCGCTGCCACGCGCACCGGCGTCGCGGTGTCTTCGATGGCGTAGAAGCCCTGCACCACCAGCCGCACCGCCGCGAAGGCCGGCAAGCCCAGCGCGTAGAAGAGCAGCGCCCAGGCGGTGAGCTCGGTCGAAGTCGCACTGAAGGATTTGTGCTGGAAGAGGACGCGGACGATGGGGTCGCGCAAGACCATCAGGCCGACGGCGGCGGGGATGACGATGAAGGCGACGTTGCGCAGGGCGAAGGTGAGCGTGTCGCGCATCTGGTCGAGCTTTTTCTCCACCGCTTGCTGAGACATCAGGGGCAGGACCACCGTGGCCACGCTGATGGCGTAGGCGCCCAAGGCCACTTCCATGATGCGGTCGGCGTAAAACAGCGCGGAAATCCAGCCTTCCTGCCGGCTGGCGAAAATCGTGGTCACCAGCACGTTCACCTGGTAGAGGCCCACGCCGGCCACCGCCGGCAGCATCAGCCGGCCGACGCGGCGCACGCCCGCATCGCGAAAGGCGAGCTCGAAGCCGAAGCGCATTCCTCGCCGAATCAGTGCCGGCAACTGCACCACAAACTGCAGCACCCCGCCCACCACCACGCCGACCGCCAGCGCCACGGCGGGCTCGGCATAGCCGAGCCACCAGGCCACCACCGCGCTGGCAATGATGGCCAGGTTGAGAAAAATCGGCACCGCGGCCGGCAGACCAAAAACGCGCAAGGTGTTCAGAATGGCACCAGCCAGCGCCGTGAGCGAAATCAGAGCGCAGTAAGGGAAAATGATTCGAGTGAGAAAAACCGCCAGCGTCCACTGCTCGGGCTGGGGGCTGGCCAGGGTGAAGAGCCGGACGAGCGCCGGGGCGAGAAAGATCCCCAGCACCGTCACGCCGGCCAGCAGCGCGGCCAGCGTCCAGAACATCCGCCGGGCCAACGCCCAGGCTTCCGCCTGGCTGCGCTCCGCGCGGTAGGAGGTAAAGACGGGGATGAAGGCAGCGGTCATCGCCCCATCGGCCATCAGGCGGCGCAGCAGGTTGGGAATGCGGAAGGCGATGACAAACGCATCCGCCGCGAGCGACGTGCCAAGCAGGACCGCCACCGAAAGGTCGCGCGCGTAGCCCGAGAACCGGCTCAGCAGCGTGACGAAGGTGACGACGCGGGTGGAGCGCAGAATCTGGTGGGTTTGCGTCAACGCCTGGTGAACCCTCGCGATTGACACCCGAACGCGGCCATATTAGCATAAGCGCCAGCCGGCGTAAATCCTGCCCTCGCAGGCTTGCCGGACTCGCCGTCGGCGAGCGCCAGAAATGAAGCTCAAGTCGTCTTCCACGCACAAGAAGGTAGTGGTGGAAACCTTTGACGGGCAGCGCCTGCCCGGCTACGTCAACCTGCGCCAGTTCGACCAGCCGGAGAGCCTGCTCTTGCTCGACCCGGCCGGCGAGATGCAGCAACTCCCCTGGAAGAACGTCAAGGTGGCCTGGTTCGTGCGCGACTGGGAGGAGCCGCCGGCGCGGCCCGACCGGCTGGTCTTTCAGCGCCGGCCGCGGCTCGAGGGGCTGTGGGTGCGGCTGCGGCTGCGCGACAACGAAGTGCTGGAAGGCGTCATCGTCAACGACCTTCTCCAGATGAGCCCGCACGGCTACCTCTTCACCCCGCCCGACCTCAACGGCAGTCACCAGAAGGCCTTCGTGCCGCGCGCCGCCCTGGCCGCGATGGAAGTGCTGGCCGTCGTGCCCAACCGCGGCCAGCATCACCCGCGC
>JACPRL010000127.1 GCA_016189965.1 Acidobacteriota bacterium
CTGCTAGGAGTAGCTATGGTCGCAGACAAAAAGGAATCCCGGATCCGAGCCTTATGGAGGGGTTTTTCCAAGGCCAGCTATTTCATCTATGCTCGGGTGTCCCTGTTGGTAACTGGGCTTGTCGGTTTCTACTTTACGCTCAGAGTATTTCAAGACTACAAATTAGACACGACAGCATTATCCAACACTGCTTTCGCAATCGTAGCCTCTCTGGCCGCTCTTTCTTTTTCATGCGCGAGAGCTCTGGATGCAGAGCCCGAGACCCGGGACAGATTTGCGTTTGCAGGCGAGAGGTGCTTTCACAGTGCTGTCATGCTTCTCGTTGCTTCCGTTCTTAAGTACGCGCTTCTCTCGGCAAAGGCAACCCCAAAGATCTCCAGTAACCCGACACTTGTAACTGTGCTGGACTCTACGCTGGGACTAATGGCAGGTGTACTCTTCTTTTGGGCCATGAATTCGGCTCACACAGGTGTTCGAGTCATTAATGAGCAACTTTTTCGGCGATATGCCCGCCACCCGGACTGGGACGACCTCATTTGAGTTGGCCGTCAACCTCCGTTGTACGTTTCCACCTAAAACCCTAGGCCTCCAGCCACACACCGCCCCCCAATGACCGGCGGGCTCTTTGCCATGGTTACCCGGACCGCTTGCGGCTTTTTGCCCGGTTCGGCCTCCCCCCTCTTTGCTTCACCGGTTTCCCGGCAGCACTGCTCTGGACAGCGGCCAGCAACTCATCGAGGCCCAGCGGCTGGCGCGGCAGCGCCGCCGGCTGGAAGAGCATCCCGACGTCCTTCTGCTTCAACGCCCGCAGGCGGTCGCGTAACTGCGCGGCGCGCTCGAACTCGAAGCTCTTGGCCGCCGCGCGCATCTTCTCCTCCAGCTTGACGATGATCTCCCGCAACTGCTCCTCGCTCGAAATCTCCTCGAACTCCGTCTCTTCCAGCGGCACTGTGGCGTAGTCCGCTTCGACGATCGACGCCAGCGCCATGTCCACCGGCTTCACAATCGTCTCCGGGGTGATCCCGTGCTCGAAGTTGAACCGCAACTGGATGGCCCGCCGCCGGTCGGTTTCCTCCAGCGCCTGGCGCATCGAAGCGGTCACCACGTCGGCGTAGAGCAGCGCCTTGCCGCGGATGTGCCGCGCGGCGCGGCCGATGGTCTGGATGAGCGCCGTCTTCGAGCGCAGGTAGCCTTCCTTGTCGGCGTCGAGGATGGCGACCAGGGAGACTTCGGGCAGGTCGAGCCCCTCGCGCAGCAGGTTGATACCGATGAGCACGTCAAAGCTGCCGCGCCGCAGGTCGCGCAGGATGCGCACCCGCTCCAGAGTGTCAATCTCCGAGTGCAGGTAGCGGCAGCGCACCCCCACCTCGGTGAAGTAGCGCGCCAGGTCTTCCGCCATGCGCTTGGTGAGCGTAGTGACGAGCACGCGCTCGCTGCGACCCACGCGCTGGCGAATTTCACCGAGCAAGTCGTCCACCTGCCCGCGCACCCGCCGCACTTCCACTTCCGGATCCACCAGCCCCGTCGGCCGGACGATCTGTTCGACGACAACGCCCGCCGCCTTGGTCAGCTCGTACGGCCCCGGCGTGGCGGAAACGTAAATCCCCTGGTTGACGCGGTGCTCGAACTCCTCAAAGGTCAACGGCCGGTTGTCGAGCGCCGAGGGAAGCCGGAAGCCGAACCCCACCAGCGTCTGCTTGCGCGACCGGTCCCCTTCATACATCCCGTGCACCTGCGGGACAGTCTGGTGCGACTCATCCACGAAGAGCAGGAAGTCGCTGGGAAAGTAGTCAAGCAGCGTGGGCGGCGGCGCGCCGGGCAGCCGTCCGGAGAGGTGCCGGGAGTAGTTCTCGATGCCGTGGCAATAGCCGATGGTGCGCATCATCTCGACGTCGAACATCGTCCGCTGCCAGACGCGTTGCGCCTCGAGCGTCTTGCCCTGCTTGTCGAGCTCCCCCTTCCACCACTCCAGCTCCGCCAGGATGTCGCCGATGGCGCGTTCGCGCTCCTCGGCCGGCAGCACGTAGTGCGTCTTCGGGTAGATGGGCACGCGCAGATGCGCCTGCTTCACCTCGCCGGTGAGCGCGTCAATCTCGCTCAACTGCTCAATCTGCTCGCCCCAGAGCTCGATGCGGTAGCCGCTGTCGGCGTAGGTCGGGTAGACTTCGATCAGGTCGCCCCGCACGCGGAACGTGCCCCGCCGCAGCTCTTCGCTGCGCTCGTACTGGATTTCCACCAGCTTTTTCAGGATCTCCTCGCGCGGCGTGCGCTGCCCTTTCTCCACCAGCAGCAGCATCCCGTAGTAGGCCTCCGGCGAGCCCAGCCCGTAGATGCAGGAGACCGAGGCGACGATGAGCACGTCGCGGCGCTCGAAAAGCGACCGGGTCGCCGACATGCGCAGCTTGTCCAACTCATCGTTGATGGTGGCCTCCTTCTCGATGTAGGTGTCCGAAGCCGGCAGGTAGGCCTCCGGTTGGTAGTAGTCGTAGTAGCTGACGAAATACTCCACCGCGTTCGAGGGAAAGAAGCTGCGGAACTCGTGGAAGAGCTGCGCCGCCAGCGTCTTGTTGTGGGCCAGGACCAGCGTGGGGCGGTTTGCCCGCTCGATGACCTTCGCCATGGTGTAGGTCTTGCCCGAGCCGGTGACGCCGAGCAGCACCTGGTGCTTTTCGCCGCCGCGCACCCCTTCGACCAGGGCGTGAATCGCCTGCTGCTGGTCGCCGCGCGGCTCATAGCGGCTGACGAGTTTGAAGTTCATCGCCTCTGCGCCCTCGGCACCGACCGGCCAAACCACCGATTATAGCGCGGCGGGCCTCAATCCACCCGCCGTACGTGCGACTCCGTGGTGGTCTGCGAATCGAGCACGAGCGGCGGCACCTCGGAGGCGCGTTCGCCCGTGCGGCGAATCTCCAGCCGGACCGACTCGCGGCTGCTCTGGGTAGATTCGAGCAGGCGCCCGTTGCGCAGGTCGTAGCAGCTCAAGCGGCTCCCGCCTCCCTCGACCCGGCTCTCATACGCGATGGGCGCGCCATCGGCGGCCTTCTCCTCACGCTTTTCGCTGCCGGAGAGCTCAAAGCGGGTGAGGATGGAGGCGCAGGGCGTTGCGCCCACGTGTTCGTCGCGCAGGTAAGTGCTTTCCGCCACCAGGCGCTGGCGGGGCAGACCGGCGACTTCGAACTCGCGCTCCGAGCGCCAGCTCTCGCCCGGTTCGACCCGTTTCAGCGGCAGGCCGCTGCCCGAGCCGCCCTCCAGCCACGCGCGCAGCCAGGCGGGCGGCTGACCGTCTTCCAGCCATTCTTCGGGCGCTTCGATGCTATCCACTTGGCCTTCAGCCCGCAGGCGATAGCTCACCGCTTGGCCCACAAAGTCCCGCGTGACGCCGACTTCGTGGGCGCCCGGCGAAGCCTCGAACTGCATCCCTTCGATGACCGCCCGCAGCCGGACAGCGCCGTCCGGTTCCACTTCGAGCGCCTCCAACTGCCAGGTGATGTCGAAGGCCAGGCGCAGCGGCGCAGCGCTCACCGCCTCGGGGGTGAGCGGCTGGAGGTTCGACGTCGTCTCCACCTCCAGCGTCATCCGGTAACGCACGCGCTCGCCCGGCGCGAAGCGCGGCACCAGCAGCACGCCCGCCGCGGCGCTCGTTTGGGGACGCTCGGTTCGTTTGCCCACTCCCAGCCACGGCGGCCACACCAGCGCCGCCAACAAGCACAGCGCCACCGGCCTCATGGCAGGCGCTCCACGCGGACTTCCACCGCCAGCCGCAGCCGGAACACCAAGCCTTGCAGCTCCGGCTTCTGCACCTTCTCCAGGCTCCAGAAGGTCTCCCGCGCCGCACTCCGCTCGGCATAAATCAGAGCCGGTGCCTCCTGCGCCACCCACTCCAGGCTGTGCCCGGCAAAGTAGCTGCGCGCTTCGACGCCTTCAGAGGCGAGCGACGCCGAGAGCGAGCCCGGCGCCGCCCTCACCGGCGTCGCCCAGCGCGCCTGCTGCACGTGGCAAGGCTGCTGCCGGAATTCCCTCCGCACCCAGCGCACTTCGTACACCACCGGCGGTTCGCCCGAGCCGTCGGGCGGGCGCTGGGCCACAGGATTTGCTTCGACGCCCGCGAAGCTCCCCGTCTGTGCCCAGCGCAACCACTCCGTCAACCACGGCGGCGCGGGTTCGCCCAGCGGAATGACCGGTACATCGGAGAGCGAGCCGCTGAAATGCTGGCCTTCGAGGCGTCGCATCCAGTCGAGCCCCAGTACCAACGCGCGTTCCACGCCCGGGTCGGCGCGCTCCGGCGGCTCGGTGCGCGGCCCGCTGACCTCCACCTGCGTGAACCGCCAACTCCCGTAACCGGGCTGGCTGGCCTCGAGCTCCTGCTCCAGCAAGAAACGGACGCGACCTTCCACCACGGTGGTCATCGGCCGGGCGTCCCCCCCCTGCGCCGTGGTCGTCTCCAGCCGAATCACCTGCTCCACGCGGTAGCGGTTCGGCGCCGGCTCAGCGGCACCGGCCGACAAGGCTGCGGCAGCGCAGAGAAGGACGGCTGTCCCTGGATGTCGCGGGGCAAGCCTCATAGCCGAAATTCTACGCCATAATAACGGTTGCAATGCGGCGCTTTGCCGAAACCTGCGAAGCGGTGGCCGCCACCACCAAGAAGACAGAAAAAGTGCGGCTGGTGGCCGACTACCTGCGCTCGCTCGCCCTCGACGACGCCGCCCAGGCGGCGCTCTACTTCACCGGCCGCGCCTTTCCCCGCCGTGAAGAGAAAGTCCTAGCCGTCGGCGGCTCACTTCTCTGGCAAGCACTTGCCAGCATCTCCGGCGCAGGAGAAGCAGAGCTGGAAGCAGCCTATCGCCGCCACGCCGATTTAGGAGAAGCAGCGGCTGAAGTGCTGGCGAACCGGCCAGCCGCGAGCGGCCTGTCGTTGCGCGACGTAGCCGCGGCATTCGAGGAGTTGGCTGCGCGACGCGGGTCGGCGGCCAAGCGGGGACTGCTCAAGGAGCTTCTGGGCCGCGCCTCCGCACTTGAAGCGAAGTACCTGGTCAAGGTCATCACCGGCGACCTGCGCATTGGGCTCAAGGAAAGCTTGGTGGAGGAGGCCCTCGCCGCTGCCTTCGGACGCCCGCTGGCCGACGTGGCGCGGGCCAACATGCTGACCGGCGACATCGGCGCTACGCTGCGCCTGGCCGCAAGCGATCAACTCCGCGAGGCGCGCTTGCGACTGTTTCATCCCATAGGTTTCATGCTGGCGAGCGCGGCCGAGACGCCCGCGGAAGTTATCGAGAAGCTGCCCGACGGCACACTGGTCGAAGACAAATATGATGGCGTGCGCGCTCAGGCGCACAAGCAGGGAGAGGGCGCCAAGCTTTTCTCCCGCACGCTCGCCGAGTTAACCGAATTCCCTGAACTCCTCCCCGCCCTGCGCGCGCTGCCCGGCGAGTTCATCCTCGACGGCGAGGTCGTCGCCTGGCGCGCCGGCCCGCTCCCCTTCACCGAACTGCAAAAGCGCCTGGGACGCAAGCAGCCGGGCCTGTGGCTCCAAGAAGAAATCCCGGTCAGCTTCCTAGTCTTTGACCTGCTCTATCACGACGGAGAACTCCTGCTCGACCTGCCGCTCGCCGAGCGGCGCCAGCGGCTCGTGGCCCTGCTCGCCGGCTCGAACGACGCCAGAATCCAACTGGCGCCGGCGCAGCTCTGCCGGTCAGCCGAGGCTTTGCAGCAAGCCTTTGACGTCGCGCTCTCCCGCGGCAACGAGGGCCTGATGGCCAAGGCGCCCGGCTCAGCCTACACACCCGGTCGGCGCGGACAGGCCTGGTTGAAGCTGAAGCGGCCGCTGGCCACGCTGGACGTGGTCGTAACCGAGGTGGAATTCGGCCACGGCAAGCGCCGCGGGCTGCTCTCCGACTACACCTTCGCCGTCCGCGACGCCGACCGATTGCTCAACATCGGCAAGGCCTACTCCGGCCTGACCGACGCGGAGATCCGCGAACTGACCGAGTTTTTCCAGCAGCACACGGTTGTGGACCACGGCTTCCGCCGCAGCGTCGAGCCCCTGGTCGTTCTCGAAGTGGCCTTCAACAACATCCAGCGCTCGCGCCGCCACTCCAGCGGCTACGCCCTGCGCTTCCCCCGCATCGTCCGCCGGCGAACCGACAAGACGGCCGCCGACATCGATACCCTGGAACGCGTCGAGGAGCTTTTCGCGCGGCAGACCGCCAGGCGCGCGGCGAAAGGCAGCTAGTGCCGTTCCAACGAATTTATTTATTACGCCACCCACAACCCAGGGGTGTCATTCTGAGCGAAGCGAAGAATCCCTTGAACCAGGCAAACACATGACAGGCGCGAAAAGTTGGAACGGCACTAGCGAGAAGGAGCAGCGGGCGGCAACCGCTCCGCCAAACGGACTTCGGGGCTGCTCAGGGTGCCAGTGAGGCGATAGGAGGCGCCGAGCACCCGGCGCGTCGTGGCGTCCGGCTCGCGCCCGGCCACGCGGATGGGCTCGCCGGTCAACCCCAAATCGAGCCGCCCGGCGAAGCTGACGCGACCGGTGAGTCCCAGCGCCGCGCCATCCGTAATCAAGCGCGCCCTATTCAGCTCCACCTGCTCGTCCGCCACGCGGAAATCCCCCGCCAGGCTCTCGAGCGGGGTCACCGTGCCCGTGGCAGTCTTGCCGGCTCCCAGGCCCGCGGCGGCGGACATCGCGGCCAGCAGATTCACGTGCGTCATGCTGCCGTGGTTCACGCTTCCCACCACCCGGCCCTGCAGGCCGCGCAACAGCTCGCGCGGGCGCGTCCCCGCGGTCTCCAGCGACAGCTCTGCCGACACCAGCCCGGTGAAGAAATCGCTCAGGCGAGTTGTGTCGGCCAGAAACGGGGCCAGCGGCATGTGCCTCAAGTTTCCGCTCAAGTGGTAGCGAGGAGGGGAAGATTCGAAGCGTGCTTCGAGGCGGCCGTCAAAGCCGCCGCCATAAGCGTGGAAGCGCAGGCGCCGCAACTCGACTCCTTTGCCCCGCAACTCGCCCTGGGCCTCGACCCCTCGCAGGCGGAACGGCCCTGCTCTCAGTTCGCCGACCTTGACCTCACCCACTGCTTCCAGCCCATCCCAGAGCGGCGCCCGCCGCGTTTCGGGTCGCACCAGCCGGGCAAACAGGCTCCGTTGCGCCGGGTTGAGCAGCGCGTTCAGGTCCGCCAATCGCAGTTGGGGAGCTGAGAGCGTCACCTGCCAGGGTGCTTCGGACCGGCGGCGCAGCAGGGTTGCGTTCAAGGCGCTGTCTCTCCACTCGACGACCAAGGGCCGCACCTCCAGTTGCGTTCCGCTCCAAGCCAGACGGGCTTGCCGTACCGCCAGCGGCTCGTTGAACTCGGCGGGATGGAAGCGGGCGTCGCGCACGCTCAAGTGGCCCCGCCACTCGGCGGGGGCATCTCCGAGGAGCTCTCCCCGCCACTCCAGGTCCAGCTCCCCCCGGCCTTCCCAGCGGGCAGGAAACAGCGGCCAGCCGAGCGCGTCGGCTGTGCGCCACAACGGTTCGAGCGACACATCCCGGCTCTGCCAGCGCACCCGATAGGGCCAGCGGGGGCTGTCCAGGCGCATCTCCCCACTCAAGGCCAGGGCGTGTTCCGGGCGGAACTGCAAGGTGAGCGGAAGCAGCTCGAGGCGTTCGCGCTGCCAGCGCAGGCGCAGTTCGCCCAGCACGACGGGCTGGACGAGCCCCGGCACGCGGAGGGCCACACCCGCGGGGGCGGCCAGCAGGCCCTGGGCGGCAGCCAGGCGACCCGGCAACTGAAACGCCAGTTGCGCCGCCCCTTCCCAGCGCAATTGCGGGGAGAGGTCAGCCTTCAGCGCGGCCAGTTGCGCCCCGAGTTCGTCGAGCGCCAGGCGCCCAGCGGAAACTTCCACGTCCCAGCGGCGCCGGGCAAACGGTTCGTGCAAGCGGCCGCTCAACTGCACTTCCGACTGCCCGGCGCGCAGCACAGCCTTCTCGAACTCGACCACGTCCGGCTCGCGTCTCGCCCGCACGGCGAACTCGAGCTCCCAGCGCGGGCTGCGCGGCGGAGCGACCAAATCCCGGCGGTGCAGGTTGGCCAGAGTGAGGGTGCCCTCCGATTTCCAGTCCGCCGGACGCCCGTCGAAGCGCGCCGCGAGCCGGGCGGTGGCGTGCACGGGCAGCGTTTCGCCGCCGAAGAAAGTCCACCACTGCGCGAGCGAGCCGTCCTCCAGCGTGGCTTCCAAGCGAAAGGGCACCGCGGAAAAATCCGCTGCCCGGCCCAACTGGCCGCGCACACGCACGGTGCCGGTTTCGGTCAGGCGCCGGTCCACACGCATCGGCACGGCTTCCAGTGTGACCCGCCAACCGTCGGCCGCCGGCTCAAGCCGCCAGGCGACTTCGCTCAAGGCGTAGACCTGCTTGTCGGGGCCGAGCTTGAAGTTGATGCGGCCCTGCGCGCCGGAAACCACCGGCAGCGGCGGCGCGGCCGACTCCGGCGCGCCAGCCAGCCACCGGCCGAGGTTCCAGTCTCGGTCGGGCAGCCGCACCAGGTTGACCGTGGGCCGTTGGAAGTGCAGGCGGGCGAACTCGAGCCGCCCGCTCCACAGCGTGGCGAGCGCCAGGTCGCAGGTCACTTCGTCGGCATAGAGAAACGGTTCGGCGCCGAACTCCTCCGCGTCGTATACGCGCACGGCCCGGCCCACCAGGCCCGGGCGCGGCAGAAGGCGCGCGGTGAGCGAGGCCAGCTCCACCGGCCGCCCCAGGCGGCGTTCCAGCGCCTGATGGACGCGAGGCCGGAAAGCGCTGAGGTTGAGAAGCAGCGGCAGGCAGAAGACCAGCGCCAGCAGGAGAAGCCCGGCGACCCAGACTCGTTTGCGTCGCATCGAGTGCCGTTCCAACTACGTGGAGCTACCTCCGGTGAGCAAGAAGAAGCGCATGGATTCGGAATCTCCCCGACAGGAACTGGTCACGGAAAGTTGGAACGGCACGAGCAGCGGGCTTAACGCACGAAACGCAGCAGGCGCTTCCAGCGGGTGCGCGAAAAGAAATGCACCAGGTTGTCCCAGCGGGCCTGGGCGGAGTCATCGCCGGCAAAACGGCCGGCGCGCGACCGGGGCGAGCCGTCGAACGACCAATAGATGAGCAAGGGCCGGCCGATGATGTTTTCCCGGTCGACAAAGCCCCAGTAGCGGCTGTCCTGGCTGTTGTCGCGGTTGTCGCCCATCACGAAATACTTGCCGGGAGGAATCAGCAGCTCATCGCCCCGCCGCCAGCGCTCGACCGCTTCCGCCCAATCGGGGTCGCTGACCATGTAAGCGAAGTCCTGGTCGCGGGGCGGGAAATTGTCCTGAAAGCCGCCGCGCCGCGCCGACAGGCGATGGATCTTGTAAGGCTCGTCCAGCGGCGCGCCGTTGATGTGGACCACGCGCTCGACAATCTTCAGCCGGTCGCCCGGCAGCCCGATGACCCGCTTGACGAAGTGCTGGTGCGGCGGAAAGGGATACTTGAACACCACGATGTCGCCTCGGTGCACGTCGCGGTAGGGGAGCCAGGCGGGCCCGCTGCCGTTGGTGTCGGCGAAGATGAACTTGTTCACCAGCAGGTGGTCGCCGATGAGCAGCGTGTCTTCCATTGAACTGGAAGGAATCTTGAAGGCCTGCAGGACGAAGGTAATGCCGAACAGGGCCAGAATGACGGTAACCAGCAGGGAGTCCAGGGACTCGCGCCAACTCGAGTTCTTTTTCTCGTCGCTCATCCCGAGTTGGTTCCCACCGTTTGGGGCAACTGCTCCAGGGCCCGCCGGGCGGCCTGCTGCTCGGCTTCCTTCTTCGAGGCGCCTTCCGCGCGCGCCCAACACTGCTCGCCCACCCACAGCTCGACAGTGAACACCTTGCGGTGCTCCGGGCCGCGCGTGCCCACGGTCTGGTAGCGCGCCGCGGGCAGACGCCGCCCCTGCAGGTACTCCTGCAAGGCGGACTTGTAATCGGCGCGCGCCAATGGCTCGACACTCGCTTCCCGCAGTTCGCGCAGCAGGAACTCCTCCACGAAGCGCCGGGCGGCTTCCAGGCCGCCGTCGCGGTAGAGCGCCGCCAGCACGCTTTCCACGGTGTTGGCCAGGATGGCCTGCTTCTGCCGCCCGCCGGTTTTTTCTTCGCCCGGCCCCAGGCGGATGTAGCGGCCGAGCTCCAGTTGCTCGGCCACGCGGCGGAGATACCGCGTGCTGACCAGGTTGGCTTTGATGCGCGAGAGCTTGCCTTCGCTCAGCGCGGGGAACATTTCAAACAGCACGTCGCTGACCACGAAGCCCAGGATGGCGTCGCCCA
>JACPRL010000128.1 GCA_016189965.1 Acidobacteriota bacterium
CGCTGCTCGGTCTGCGGCCGCGAACAAGTCGTGGATCGGCTCGACCCTGACGGACGCTATCACTGCAAGTACTGCGGCTACCGCTTCACTAAGCTCGAGCTGAAGACTCGCGCAACCACCTCGCCCCAACCCTAGTCATGGAGCACCACGAACTGTTGCGCGATCTGCTGGTGCTCTTCGGCTTCGCCACGCTCATCGCCGTCCTGCTGCAGCGCGCTCGCCAGTCCACCATCGTCGCCTACCTGCTCACCGGCATGCTGGTCGGCCCCTCCGGCCTGGGGCTCATCACCAACCTCGACGCCATCGAGCTGATGGCCGAAATCGGCGTCGTGCTGCTGCTCTTCACCATCGGCATCGAGTTCTCTCTGAAGAAGCTCCTGCAGATGCGCCAGGTGGTGCTTGGGGCCGGCGGCCGCCAGGTGCTGCTCACCATTGCCCTCTGTCTGGGGGTCGCTTTGCTGCTCGGCTCGCCCTGGCGGGAGGGTCTCTTCTGGGGCTTCGTCATCGCGGCCAGCAGCACCGCCATCGTGCTCAAGCTGCTCTTCGACCGCCAGGAGCTCGACAGCCTGCACGGCCGCGCTATCGTGGGCATCCTGCTTTTCCAAGACCTCTGCGTGGTGCCGATGATGGCCTTGCTGCCGGCGCTGACGGCGCCCTCGGCCGAGATGGCCTTCAGCATCCTTACGGCGCTCGGAAAATCCTTGAGCGTGGTCGCCTTGATCCTCGTCGCCGCCCACTATGTCTTCCCGCCCCTCTGGCGCCACATCGTGCTGCTGCGCAACAAAGAAATCTTCCTCATCGCCACCATCTTCTTCAGCCTCGGCACCGCCTACCTGTCCTCGCTCTTCGGGCTCTCGCTCGCCCTGGGCGCCTTCCTCGCCGGGCTGGCGCTCTCTGAATCCGAGTACGCTCACCAGATTCTTTCCGAAATCCTGCCCTTCCGCGACAGCTTCAACAGCCTCTTCTTCATTTCCGTGGGCATGCTGCTCAACCTCGAATTCGCCCGCCAGCAGTGGCCATTGGTGGCCGGACTCTTCGGGGGGATTTTCCTGCTCAAAGTCGCGACCGGCGCAGCGGCGGTGATGCTGCTGGGCTTCCCGCCGCGGATGTCGCTCCTGGTCGGCCTGTCCCTGGCCCAGGTGGGCGAGTTCAGCTTCGTGCTGCTGCGCCAGGGCGCGCAGCTCAACCTGATTGCGGCCGATGCCTACCAGCTTCTTCTCGCCGCCGCGGTCGTCACCATGATCCTCACTCCGCTCGTCATCCAGATTTCGCCGCGCCTCGCGGCGCGCCTGCCCGAGATGGGCGCCCTCCGACGTATCTTTCCCGAGCCGGGCGAGCCGGAGCTCGAGCAACAGATCCCCGCCCCGAGCGACCACGTCATCGTCGCCGGCTACGGTTTGAGCGGGCGGCTGACCGCGGCCACCCTGCGGCGCCTGCAGATTTCCTACCTGGTGCTGGAAATGAACCCGGAGACCGTGCGCCTGGCCGCGCAGATGGGAGAAAAAATCTTCTACGGAGACGCGAGCAAGCAGGAGATCCTCGAGAAGGCGGCCATCCAGCGCGCCCGCGCCATCGTCTACGCCATCTCCGACCCCTTCTCGCTCGGACGCGCCGTGGCCAGCGCCCGCGCTGCCAACCCTCGCCTGACCGTTATCACCCGCACCAAGCGCCTGGAAGACGCGCCCGCACTCGAGCGCGCCGGCGCCTCCCAGGTCATCGCCGAAGAGCTGGAAGCCGCCGAGGAAATCATCATCCGGCTGCTCGACCTCTACGGCATCCCTCGCCGCGAAGCCTTCGCCCAGGTGCAGACGGTCGAAAAGCGCCAGCAGGCCGCCGGCCTCGACTCCCCCACCGCCCTCCTGGTCGAAGAAGAAAAGCAAACCTGAGGACAGGGCGGCGTGCACCGGCACGAAGCGCCTGGAAGCCATTGCAAAACCCAAGAGACGCCATAAGAGTACCCGGTGGCCGGTGCCACCGGGCTCGGCGAGGGTGTTCGGCCTCCCGTCAGGGCACGGCTTTAGCCGTGCCGAAAAAAGCGGCGCGCAGCGCAACCGCGGAAGGGGTGCGGGGAAACCCTCTTTGGGTGTCCCCGTTGCCCGGAGGTTGTGCGACCGCTTCTAGAAAGCGGGGTGCGCTTTACGCCGAGGCTTCCTTCTCCAGGTTCTTGAAGAACTGCCCGATGACCAGGCGGGCGGCGCCTTCGAGCAGCCGCTGCCCGATGGAGGCAATCATCCCGCCTACCTTCACCTCACCGGCGTAGTGCACCAGCGTCTTCCCTTTCTTCTCTTCGAGCTCGAGCGTGCCCGCGCCGTCGGCGAAGCCCCAAGGGCCGCGGCTGGTGACTTCGAGCCGCAGCCGCTCCGGCGGCCGCTGCTCGGCGAGCTTTACCGTCCCCTGGTAGCTCCCGCTCAGCGCCGCAATCCCCAGCTTCAGCTTGACGTCGTAGGTGTCCGCGCCCGCCGGCTCCAGCTCCTCGCAGCCAGGCAGCAGGCGCGCAATGGCCTGCGGGTCGACCAGCACCCGAAAAACTTTCTCTCGCGGCGCGGTGATGGTCTGGTTGCCCTGAATCTTCATTGGCGCCGGCGGGCCCGCTCCAAGGCGAGCGCCAGGGCGCGGCGGGTGAAGACCTCGGCCATCGCTTTGCGGTAGCGCGCCGAGGCGTGCAGGTCAGAAAGCGGCTCGACACCGGCGGCGGCTTTCCCCGCCGCCTGCGCGATGATTCTCTCGTTCAGCGCTTTGCCCTTGAGCGCGCGCTCGACCTGCGTGGCGCGGTAGGCCTTGGGAGCGACGCCCGTCACGCCCACCGCCGTCGCTTCGCACTTGCCTTTGGAGTCGAGCTGCACTCGCGTCGCTACCCCCACAATGGCGAAGCCCGAAGCCGGCTGGTGCAGCTTCAGGTAGGCCGAGCCGGTTCGCGGCCCATCGGCGGCGAAACGGATTTCGGTCAGGATTTCCCCCGGCTCGAGCGCCGTGGTAAGCAAATCGACGAAGAAGTCCTGCGCTGCCACGGTGCGCGTGCCCCGCTGGCTCACGAGTGTCAATTCGGCATCGAGCGCCAGCACCGCCGCCGGATA
The DNA here is from genome assembly GCA_016189965.1 of Acidobacteriota bacterium. Classification (GTDB taxonomy): domain Bacteria; phylum Acidobacteriota; class Terriglobia; order Acidiferrales; family 2-02-FULL-67-57; genus JACPRL01. The sequence goes on from JACPRL010000128.1 coordinate 3,075, forward strand.
GTCAGCCGCCGGGTCGGCGTGGGCGAGCGCGCCGCCCAGCGTGCCGCGGTTGCGCACCTGCACGTCGCCGATTTCCGCCGCCGCCTCGGCCAGCAGCGGCGCGCGCCGCCGCAGCAGCCCGGACTTCTCAATTTCAGCGTGAGTCGTCATGGCGCCGATGACAATCTGCTCGCCCTCTTCGCGGATGGCGCGAAGGTCGGAAATCCTTCCCAGGTCAATGAGCACACCGGGCGCGGCCAGACGCAGCTTCATCATCGGCAGCAGTGAGTGGCCGCCGGCGAGCAGCTTAGCCTCGGCGCCGTGCTCGGCGACGAGCGCCAGCGCCTCCTCGAGCGTCTGCGGGCTGAAGTAGTCGAATCCGCGGGGAATCATCGCGCCCTCTTCTTCTGAAACAATTCCCAGAGGCGCTCGCGCTTGAGCGGCATCGCGATGTCGCGGATGCCGAGCGGCCGCAGCGCGTCCACCACCGCGTTCACCACCGCCGGCGTGGCACCAATCGTCCCCGCCTCGCCTACGCCCTTCACCCCCATCGGGTTCACGGGCGAGGGCGTGACGGTGCGCGAGGTCTCAAAGCGCGGCACGTCCCACGCCCGGGGAATGGCGTAGTCCATCAGCTCGCCCGTCACCAACTGGCCGTTCTCGTCGTAGACCGCTTCTTCGAAGAGCGCCTGGCCGATGGACTGCACGATGCCGCCGTGCACTTGGCCGTCGACCAGCAACGGGTTGATCACCCGCCCGCAGTCGTCCACCGCCACGTAGCGCCGAATGTGGACGTCGCCGGTCTCCCGCTCGACCTCGACCACGCAGACGTGCGTGCCGAAGGGGAAGGTGAAGTTCGACGGCTCGAAAAAGCTGGTCGCTTCCAGGCCCGGCTCGAAGCCCGGCGGCAGCGTCTTCGCCACGTAGGCCGCCTGCACGACTTCGAGGAATTTCTTCGCCTGGCGCGGCTTGCCTTTGACGAATAGCTCGCCCTCGCCGATGACAACCTGCTCGGGTGCCACCCCTAAGAGGTGCGCCGCCATGCGGGTCAGCTTCTGCTTCAGCTTTTGCAGCGACAGGTAGACCGCCGTGCCGCCCACGGCGGTGGCGCGGCTGCCGAAGGTTCCGATGCCGTAGGGCACGGCCTTGGTGTCGCCATGGATGACGATGACGTCATCAGGAGTCAGACCGAGTTCTTCCGCTACCAACTGCGCGAAGCTCGTCTCCTGCCCTTGCCCATGGGGGCTCGAGCCGGTGAGCACGGTCACTTTGCCCGTCGGCTCGATGCGCACCGTGGCGCTCTCCCAGCCGCCCGCGGGCATCTGGGAAGATGGCCCCATGGCACAGATCTCCACGTAGCTCGAAAGCCCGACGCCGAGGTAGCGGCCCTGCTTCCACAGTCTTTTCTGCTCCTGGCGGAGCTTCTTGTAGCCCACTTGCGCCAGCGCCTTCTTGAGCGCCGCGGCGTAATCGCCGCTGTCGTAGATGACGCCGGTGGGCGTGGCGTAGGGGAAGTCCTTCGGCTGGGGAAAATTCTTCAACCGAATTTCCGCCGGGTCTTGCTTCAACTCCATCGCCACGAGGTCCATCATCCGCTCGATGAGGAAGGTGGCTTCCGGACGGCCGGCGCCGCGGTAGGCGTCAGTGGCCATCTTGTTGGTGAACACGCCGACGTATTCGATCTTGACCGCGGGAATCTTGTAGGCGCCCAACAGCAGCAGCCCGGTAAGGGTGGGAATGGCGGGGGTGAGCAACTGATGGTAGGCGCCGAGGTCGGCGACGATGCGACAGCGCAGCGCCAGAAGGGTGCCGTCGCGCTTCACCGCCACCTCGACCTCGTTGATCTGGTCGCGCCCGTGGATGGTGGAAAGGAAATTCTCCCGCCGGCTCTCAATCCACTTCACCGGCCGGCCCAGCTTCATCGCCAGGTGCGCTACCAGCGCCTCTTCTCCGTAGACGTTCAGCTTGCTGCCGAAGCCGCCGCCCACCTCGGGCGCGATGACGCGCACGCGCATCTCCGGCACGCCGAGCATGGCGGCAATCTGCGTGCGCAGCAGGTGGGGAATCTGGGTCGAAGACCATACGGTCAGCAGCTCTTCGCCCGCGTCGTACTGCGCCACGACGCCGCGCGGCTCCATCGCCACGGGAATCAGCCGCTGGTTCGTGAACCGCTGGCGCACGATGCGGTGCGCCTGCTTGAAGGCCTTGTCGGGGAAGCCGCCTTCGAGCTTCCACAGGCAGGCCTGGTTGGTCTTGAACTGCTCGTGGACGAGCGGGGAATTCTTCTCGAGCGCCTTTTCGGGATTGGTGACCGCCGGCAGTGGCTCGTAATCCACCTCGACCAACTCAGCAGCGTCGCGGGCGCGATAGCGGCTGTCGCCCACCACAACCGCCACCGGCTCGCCCACGTAGCGCACTTTGTCGAGCGCCAGCGGCGGGTGCGGCGGGACTTTCAGTTCCGGCAGGTCGGCCGCCACCGGCACCATGCCGAGCTTGCCGCGGATATCTTCGCCGGTGAGCACGGCCACGACGCCCGGCGACTCCAGCGCTGCCGCAAAACGGATGCCGAGGATGCGCGCGTGCGCGTGCGGGCTGCGGACGATGGCGGCGTAGCGCAACCCGGGCAGCGCCAGGTCGTCCACATAGTGCGCCAACCCCTGGATGAGCCGCGGGTCTTCCTTGCGTTTCAGCGGCTTGCCCACCCAACGCGTCTTCGTCATCATCGCTTCTCTCGGCGGGTCAGCTCTTCTTGCGACTCTTTTGCTTGAGCTTGCGCGCGGCCGACTGGATAGCGTTGACAATGTGCTGGTAGCCGGTGCAGCGGCAGAGGTTGCCGGCGATGGCGCGGCGGATGTCGGCTTCGCTCGGGTTGGGATTTTCGTTGAGCAGCGCCACGCCGGCCAAGATCATTCCCGGCGTGCAGTAGCCGCACTGCAACCCGTGCTCCTCCCAGAAGCCTTCCTGAACCGGATGGAGCTGGCCGTCGCGGGCCAGCCCTTCGATGGTGGTGATGTCGGCGCCGTCAGCCTGCACGGCGAGCAGCGTGCACGACTTCACCGCCTGGCCGTCGAGCAGCACCGTGCAGGCGCCGCAGAGCGAGGTCTCGCAGCCGACGTGTGTGCCGGTCAGGCTGAGCACGTCGCGCAGGTAGTGCACCAGCAGCAGCCGCGGCTCGACGTCGTGCACCTGCGCCCGGCCGTTCACCTTGACCGCGATGCGGATGGCCACTCGAGACGCCCTCCCCGCGCGTAGTCGGAGCCCGAAGGATAGCAGAATTCGGGGCGGCCTTCAGCCCCGCGAAAAGCTCAGCCCCTCAACTCTTTCACCCAAATCTTCTCCGCCGCGCCCTTGCCCAGGTGCACCGTCCGGCCCGCCACCACGGCCTGCACGGTCTCGTCGTAGTCCTTGTGCTCGATTTGCAGGCGCGAGCCCGGGCGCAGGCGCAAGCGATCCAGGTAATCCAGGAACCGCGAATCCTTTTCGAAGACGCGCATGATTTCGACGCGCTGCCCGACGCGGATATCGGCCAGCGGGCGCACACCGTGGTCATGGCGCAACTGCGCCAGGCCGCCGAAGAGCGGCGTGCCGTGCGGGCAGGAGCTCTCCCGGCCGAAATACCTGAGCAGCAAGGTTTCGAGCTCCGGCGAGATGGCGTGCTCGAGTTTTTCGGCCTCGTCGTGCACGCGCGTCCAGGACATCCCCAGCACTTCGGCCAGCAGCTTCTCGGCCAACTGGTGGCGGACGATCAAATGGGTGGCGATGTCGCGGCCCTTGCCGGTGAGGGTGATGCGGCCGCGGGAGCCCAGCCGCACGTAGCCGTGGCGCGCCATGCGCTTCACCGCCGCGGTCACGGCCGGCGGTGTGACGTCGAGTTCCTCGGAAAGCCGCGCGCTGATGGGCGCCTGTCCTTCCTGCTCCATCTCCAAGATGGCCTTCAAGTAGTCCTCTTGCGAGACGCTCGTCTGCTCGCGCCGGCTCACAGCGGAGTTGCCCATAGCGGCGCCATTATAGCAGCGCCCGCCGCGCTTCTTTCAAGCCCGGCGTCAACCGGTCGCCGAAGCAGGTCCCACGGGCGGCGCCTTCAGCTCTTCGAGCAGGCGGCGGACTTTGCGCTCCAGTTGGTCGCGCACCTTGCGGTAGGTGCGGAGCGGCTTGAGGTAGGGATCGGCCACCTTCCACTGCCGCTGCCGGCCTTTGAAGCCGGGCAGGAGAAGATTGCCGCCGAGCGGGGACATATTCACCAAGATATCCACCTTCTCCCAGTCAATCGCCTCCAGGCCCTTCGAGCGCTGACCCTCGAGGCTGACGTTCTTCTCCTCCATCACCTGGAAGGTTTCCGGAGTGATGAAGCCCAGCGGATGCAGGCCGGCGCTGACGGCTTCCACCGTGCCGCCGCTCAAGTGCCGCAGCCAGGCTTCGGCCATCTGGCTGCGGCAGGAGTTTCCCAGGCAGACGAAAGCCACGCGCGTGCGCGGGAGGGCTTGCGGGCGAAGAACGTACTTGGTCTGCGGCTGCGGCCGGGCGGCAACGGCGGTCGCCATCGAAGCTGCCTCAGGCACTGGCCCGGGATTGCCTCGCCTCGCGGGACCGGACCATTTCGAGAAAATGCTCGTGCAGCGTGGTGTCGGAAGTAAGCTCGGGGTGGAAGGTGCTCAGCAGGCAAGCACCATGTTCGACCGCCACCGGCAGGGCGTCGCATTCGGCCAGCACTTCGACGCCCGGCCCCACGCGGCGGATGACCGGGGCTCGGATGAAGACCATCTCCATCGCGCCCTCCTTCAGCACCGAGCGACCGTAGCGCACCGCGCTCGCCACCTGGCGCCCGTAGGCGTTGCGCTCCACTGTTACGTCCACCAGGCCCAGGCTCGGCTGCGGCGGGTTCGTCACTTCCTTGGCCAGCAGGATGGCGCCGGCGCAGGTGCCGAAGAGGGCGTGGCCCTCGTCGGCGAAGCGCCGCAGGTGGTCGAGGAAATTCTCCCGCTCGAGGAATTTCAAGAACGTGGTGCTTTCGCCGCCGGGAAGGATGAGCGCGTCCACCCCGGCCAGCTCGGCGGGACGCTTGACGTACATCCACTCCACGCCCAACCGCTCCAGCACGCGAGCGTGCGCTTCAAAGTCGCCCTGGAGTGCGAGGATTCCCACCGTCACATGAAGACCTCAGGGGCTAAAGCCCTTCGTTCTCGTGCCTAGTTACGGTGGGGCTGAAGCCCCGCCCTTCCCAAGCCGATGCCTAACGGCCGCGGGTTTGGAGCAACTCGGATTCCGGCAGCGTGCGGACGTCGATTCCTTTCATCGCCTCGCCCAGCTCCTCCGAGGCTGCCAGCACCGCCTTGGGATCGTTGTAATGAGTCGTGGCGTAGACAATGGCGCGGGCGCGCCGGTCGGGGTCGGACGACTTGAAGATGCCCGAGCCGACGAAGACCGCCTCGGCGCCCAGTTGCATCACCAGCGCGGCGTCGGCGGGTGTGGCAATGCCCCCGGCGGAGAAGTTCGGCACCGGCAGCTTGCCGTGCTCGGCCACCCACTCGACCACCTCGAAGGGCGCGCCCAGGCGCTTCGCCTCCTGCACCAGCTCTTCCTTCGACATCGTGCCGAGCTTCTTCATATGGCCGACGATGGCGCGCATGTGGCGCACCGCTTCGACTACGTTGCCCGAGCCGGCTTCACCCTTGGTGCGGATCATGGCCGCGCCTTCGGCGATGCGCCGCAGCGCCTCGCCCAGGTCGCGGCAGCCGCAGACGAAGGGCACGGTGAAGGGATGCTTCCAGATGTGGTGCTCCTCGTCGGCCGGCGTCAGCACTTCGCTTTCGTCAATGAAGTCTACCTCCAGCGCCTCGAGCACCTGGGCTTCGGCGAAGTGGCCGATTCTCACCTTGGCCATCACCGGAATGGTCACCGTTTCCATGATTTCGCGGATGATTTTGGGCGATGCCATGCGTGCCACGCCGCCTTCCTTGCGGATGTCGGCCGGGACGCGCTCCAGCGCCATCACCGCCGCCGCGCCAGCGTCTTCGGCGATCTTGGCCTGCTCGGCCGTCGTGACGTCCATGATGACGCCGCCCTTCAGC
>JACPRL010000129.1 GCA_016189965.1 Acidobacteriota bacterium
AGGCTTTGCTTCCCATCCGACGGCGTGCTGTTGAACAACACAATGGGGAAGGTGCTGCCGCCATCGGTGGACAACTCGATTTTCACCCTTTCCAAGCTCCCCAGATTGTTCGCCCAAGTGACGGTCTGGGTGGTGCCGATGGTCCAGACGTGGGTGGAGAGGTTCGGCTTCGTCACCCGCACGAACGCCGGCTCAATCTTGAAGTTAACCGGGTTGGTCCCCTGCAGGCTGGGATTGGCCGTCCACTCGGCCCGAATGCGCGCCTGGCTCGTCGGCGCCCCGAGCGTGGGCGTGTTGAACTGGGCCGACTTCGCCGACGCGAGAGCCAGCGGCACCAGCTCAATCGGGAACGTCCCGCCGCCATCGGTGCTCAGCACCAGCCGCACGCGGTCGCCCGGGCCGAGGTTCGTGCTCCAGGTCTGCTTGCGCAAGGTGTCGTAGCCCCAGTTGGTGGAGGAGCTACTCGGCGTGGTAACGCGGATGAAGGGATCGGCGAGGGTGAAGTTGACATTGCTGGTGTCGCTGGTGGGCGCCTGCGTCCAGGTGACGCGGACGCGCGCCATCGTGGTGTTGGGGCCCGTGACCAGCCAGTTGAAGGTGCTGGCCGTGCCGCCGGTGTTCTTGAAGCCGGCGGCCAGCAGCTCCCACGTCAGGCCGCCATCGCGGCTCAGTTCGATGTTGACATAGGCATTCAGCCCCAAGTTGTGGCTCCACTTGATCTGCTGGGTCGAGCCCACGCCCCAGTTGACCGCCGTGTTCGGCGAAGTCACCGTGATGGTGGCCGCGCCGGAGACGATGCTGAAGTTGGCGTTGGAGGAATCCGAGGCGGTGTTACCAGAGCTATCCTGCGCCGTCACACGGATGCGCCCCTGGGTTGTTGTCGGACCCGGCGCCGCCCAGGTGCAACTGCGGGCGCCGCCACCAAGGCCCGTACAGCCGGGCACGGGGTTGAAACTGGCGCCGCCGTTCGTGGAAAAGAAGACGTCAAAGAAGCTCAGCCCGACCGCCTCAGACGCGGTCCACTCGATGAGGTAGGAGGTGCCGGTGAACAGTTTCTCGCCGCCGTTGGGCCGGGTGACGCTGACTGCCGGAGGCGTGGTGTCCTCGATCGTGACCGCGACGGCATCGCTGTCGGTGCCGCCGCGGCCGTCGTCCACAGTCAAGGTGAAAGTGTGCACGCCCAGGGGCAGGGTGAGGTTGACGACCGCCGTCGTGCCGACGATGGTGTTCGTCGCGTCGCGCCACTCGAAGCTGAGCGGGTCGCCATCGAGGTCGGAGGAGGCGGAGCCATCCAGGGTCACCGGCATAGGGTCAGGGCTGGTGGCTTCGACGACTTGATCCGGCCCGGCGTTGGCCACCGGGGGACGGTTCGCAGGAGTCGTGCAATCCGGAAAGGAAAAAGTAACGATGCGAGTTTGCCACTCGGCGCTCGTGTTGGGGTTGTCGGCAGCATAGTATTCGTTGGTGTACGAGAAGGTGCAATCGTCGGCGGGGTCGACGCTCAAGGCGCTGTAGTCGCCCCAACGCGAAGTACTGCTGCGCTGCACGAAGGCGCCCGCCTGTGCGGTGGTTTCGCCCTGGAAGAGGCCGCCGGGCGGATCGGAGGCCAACCGGCCGGCACAGCGGATGGAGGGAAAAACGTTGAGGCTCGAGACGCTGTAGCAGACGGCCAGGTTGCCCTGGCCATCCAGGGCGGCGCTGCCCATCCAGCGGTTGTCCTCATCCGGAGCAAAGGTGGCTTGTTCGTGAATCACAAAGGTTCCGCCGGGAAGGGTGCGGCGAAGCTCGTAATAGCGCACGCCGGCTTGGTGGGTTGCGAGCGTGTTCCCCGTGCCCACGTTCACGGTGTGGTTGGTGACCAGTGATTCATAGGTGCTGAAGTTTCGGTAGGCCAGGCGATGCATCAGGCGGTCGGAGATGGCGTCCAAAGACTCGGTGGCGGTGGAAGCCGGGGGCGGCTGCTCGATGTCATCCAGGCCGGAGGGGCTGAGGGGGTTGAAGGCCGCGACTACAAGCGGGCTTTCCGGCCGCTCCGTGAAGGTGGAGTTGGCCGGCTGAGCAAAGTCGGCGTGAAACTCGAACACCCGCAGCGAGTCGCCCTGTGGGTCGCCAAACTCACCGGCGGTAAAGTAGGAGAAATAATTGGAAGTGCCGGCCGGCGGCGGGGTGGAGCCGTCCAAATCGGCGGGGAGCATCCCGAAGATAAACGGGTCGAACGTCTCGAGGTCGAAATAGATGTAGCTGGCGCTCGGGTCGCCGGCCAGCATCTTGGCGCGATCAAAGGCAAAGGCACCCACGCCGCGGAAGAAGTTGATCTGGTCGAACTGGTTGTCGGTCATGTAGTAGGCGTCCGGCCAGACGCCGAACTTGGGATAGTCGTTTACTTTGGGGTTGGGCATCAGGAAGTCGTAGAGGAAGTAGGCGCCGGTGGGGTCGGCGGTTTGGGAGAGGGCGATGCATTGATGGAGGTCGCCCGTGGCGACGTTGACGAGAGCGAACTGCGTGAGCAGCCAGCGGTCGGCGAGGGGGTCGTAGAGGACAATGGGGTCGCCGTCGTCGCTGGTGCCGCAAGGCGCGCCCAGGGTGGCGAATAGGCTGCTGATTTTCCTGGGAGCCGTGAGCGGGTTGCCGGCTTTGTCAAACACGCGGAACAGCAGATTGACCATCTGCACGTAGTGGTTGGGCCCGACGTCGCCGACTGTGTCCGGCGGCAGGACCCGGAAACCGAAAGCGTTGAAATTGTCCTGGTTGCTGAGGCCTTCGAAGCTCACCGAGGGGGCCGGCAGGGCCGGCTGCGCGGGAGAGGACTGCTGCAGGGCAGCGTCCACAGAACCCTGGGCGGCCTCGCCCGGGCGGCCTGGCCGCCGAGGAATCTCCCGCACGCGCCACGGCTGCACAGGAAAGCCGGGTGCGGCGGGGGGAAGATCGTGAACGCGGGGCGACACACCGAAACGGACAGCCTGCTGAGCCACGGGCGTCAGTGGCGCAGCGCTTTCCTGCGCCTGTCCGGGAACGGTTGGCGAGACGCTGAACATGAGCAAGAGAAGGCCGGCAAAGGACAGGCAGCGACGCGGCAGGCGGCCCGGCATCATCCGATAGACTCTAGCAGAAATATTCTTTCCAGCCCAACCGATGGGGGCAGCCCGCGGAAAGAGCGGGAGAATAGTCGCCGTTTGGGGTTGATGCCGGGGGCCGGGTTCGAACCGACACGCCCCTCGCGGGGCAGAGGGCTCTCGAGAGTTCCCTCCGCGTCTGCCGTTTCCGCCACCCCGGTCGGCAAGGGATGGAGCAAGTTTTCTGCCAGAGTTGTCGGCGGCGCGTATTGCTATCAGACGGGTATGGAAGAGGTTAGAGACGGGCGGCGGGTTGCAGGGGGGGCCAGCTCCGGCCCGGGCTAAAGCGGTTGCAACAACTGTGCAGAGACCTTGCGGAGGCCGACAGCCAGAGCTCGGGAGGCTTACTGAGCGGTCGGTCGGATGGTGTAGATAATGCCGGCGGGCTGGCCCGACTCGTCGTGGAGGAGCGAAAGGGCGAGGGAAGCGGAAACCTCTTCGCCGGAACTTTTGCGGAGACGCACGTCCACCGCGTGCGCCCTTCTCTCTAAGAGGGGCGCGAGCATGTGCCGCGTGAAGAATTCGTGCTCGTGCTGGGGAGACAAGAAGGGGAGGTATTTGCCGAGCATTGCTTCGGCGGTAGTGCCGAGCAATTTCTGCGCGGCGCGGTTGCAGGAGGTCACATAACCGGTCAGGTCGGTCGAAACAACCGGCTCATGCACCTGGTCGAGAATCTCCGCCTGTTGGCGGAAGCCTTCTTCGGTCAGTTTGCGCACGGCCACTTCGTCGCGCAGCTTGCGACAGGCCGCTTCGGCTTCGAGGGCACGGGTGCGGGCGAGCTGGCCGAGATGGACGGCCGAACTGAGCACCAAGGCCATGAGGAGGCCCGAGGCCAGAACCACCGCCGGCAGCCGAGTGTACTGGCGGGCGCGTAGATCCGCGGTAGGCCACAGCTCAAGCTGCCAGGTGGTCCCGTAGAGATGGAAATCTTTTTCGTGGGTTTCGGGCGGCGGGGAGGCCTGGGCCTCCGCGCGGGCGTGCACCAGATCTCCCTCTTCGAAGAGGAGCACGGAATAGCCGGGGAGGACGGTGTCGCGGAGGATGTCGCCGAATAAGTCCTCAGCGCGGAACAACCCCACAATCAGCCCGCTGAAGTCCTGGCCCCGAAAGATGGGCACACAGACCAAGAAACCTTTTCCACCCTGCGCCAGCTCTGCCGTGTGCGCAAACTTGACGCTGCGCTCGTTTTTCGCCGTTAGCAGGACTTCCTGCCACTGCTCGATTCCTTCCCGCAGATTCAGCCCGGCTACCTCTTCACCGGCCGGCACGGTCCATACCAGTTGAAGAGAAGAATCCACCCAACCGACGGCGTGATAGCCGGGAGAAGTGTGCAGATAGAGTTGGGCATCGGTTTCCCACTCCTGCTGGGCCGGGGCACCCACGACTTCCCATCGCCAGGCCATGCGCACCAGCACGAGCAAGCGGGACATCATTTGCGTTTCGATTTCGTGCGCCACGCTTTCAGCGGCCAGAGTGGTCTCGCGCTCGCTGTTGGCGCGCTCGTTGGCGGCCAGGCCGCGCCAGATCAGCGCAGTCAAGGCAGAGACCAGAACACCCCCAAGAGGGGAATCCAGGGCAGCGAACGTCGCAACAGGCGGAACAACCGCGCCTCCTCCCCAATCTTGAAACCTCGTCAGGGCCGCTCGCAGATCCTTGCGCGTAGGGTAACACAACTTTTCTCCTTGGGCGGGGTTAACTAACGGTGAGAGGGGAGCAGCCCGAAAGGAGTGGCAATGAGCGCGAAGCAAAAGTGGACCGTGCTGGCTGTGGCTCTGTTGATGACGCTGGGCACAGCCTGGGCGTACGTGGACGAGACGGATGAGCTGGACAAAGACCAGGGACCGGCGATGGCCGGGCCGCGGGGCCCGCGTCCGGGACCGGGAATGCTGCGGGAGATGTTGGGGCTGACCGATGAGCAGGTGAGCCAGTTGCGGGCGCTGGGCTTCAAGGCGGCCAAGGGCGGCCTCGAGGCGCGCACGCAACTGCAGTTGCGGCGGCTGGAGCTCGAGGAGTTGCTCCAGCAGGACGAGCCCGACCGGGCGCTGCTGGAACAGAAAATTCGCGCCCTGGCCGAAGCGCAGCAGGCCCTGCTGCGGCATCGCATCGAGCAGCGGCTGGCCTTCCGGCAGGTGTTGACGCCGGAGCAGCGGGCGAAGTTCCGCGGGCTAATGGCCGAGCGGATGCACCACTGGCGTGGGTTCGGGCGTCAGCATGGCGGCTTCGGGTACGGGCCGGGGCGCGGGTTCCGGCGCGGGCCCGGCTTCGGACCGCCGATGGAACCGACGGCGCCGCCACCGCCACCGGAAGAGTAGCAACGCCTCTCACTCCGAATCGTTCCTTTGTTCTGTTCAACCCCAGCGGCTCCTGCCGCTGGGGTTTTCTCGCCTAACCCCAGCCGGAGAGGAAAAGACCTACCGCAGACGACGCAGAGATGACAGAGAAAGGAGGTCACGGGACACAGGTCGCGGGTCGCGGTCCTACTTGAGGAGGAAGAGTTCGCGGAGGTTGTCGCGGCCGACGAAGGTGCGCGAGGAGCGGAAACCGGAGAAGAGGTTGACCAAGGCGCGATTGGCAAAGGCGCGGCGCCGCCGCAAGGCGAGCACGCCGGGGACGAGCTCGAACGTGTGCTCATCGAGCACGCGGTAGCGGATGAAGCGCTCGTCCTCCAGTCGGTTGTGGAAGAGACCGAGGAAGACGCCGCCGGGCTCGAGCACTGCCGAGAGCCGGGCCGCCAGCGGCTCGACCAGCTCGTCGGGCAGATAATCAAACACGTCCCAGGCCAGGATGCCCCGCACACTTTCTTCGGGATAGGGCAGCGCAGCGGCGAGGAAGCGCTCGGCCAGCGGCGGAGCCTCGGCGCGCGTCTCGGCCAGCGCATCGCTCACGGCCTGAAACAGGTCTTCGGTGTAGAGCTTGCAGTGGCGGCGGGTGAAGAAGGCGACGGTGGCCTGCCAGACGCGGCCGAGGTCGAGCACGGCGGGGTGCTCGACTTCCTCAAGTGCGGCGACGAACTGGGGGAGGCCGAGCGAGGCGCGGGTGCGCTCGGGGGGCGTCGTCTCTTCGTCAACCGGACGGCGCTGGAACCAGCCCGAAACGGTCTGCCGAAAACTGGCCACGAACCCGACTACTGAAGCTTGTCTTTGGCCGTCACCGGCACCGCGGCGATGCGGAAGGACTCGCCGGGAGCCGGCTTGGCGGCCGCTTTCTGCTCTTCGGGCTTCTGGACGTCGATGCTGCCCTTGAAGTAGGCGCCGTCCTCGATGCTGATGCGGGCCGCCACCAGGTCGCCCATGACATTGGCGCTCTTGGCGACGTGGAGGCGATCGGCGGCGTGGATCTGGCCGCGGACGGTGCCCTCGACGACGATGTCGCGGGCGCGGACGTTGGCTTCGACGCGGCCTTCGCGGCCGACGGTGAGGCTGTTGTCGGCCAGCTCGATGCTGCCTTCGAACTCGCCGTCAATCACCAGCTCTTCGCTGCCAGCCAGCTCGCCCTTGATGCTCACGCTGCGGCCGATGCGGGCCAGCGGCTTGCTGGTGTGGATGGGCGCGGCCTCGAGCGGCTGCGGCAGCAGCGTCGGTGGGCTCACCACCAGCGGTTTCTCCCGCTCCCGCACAGGCAGCGGGACTTCTTCCGGTTTCTTGTTTCCCCACATAACGGTTCCCCCAGTTCGGTTTAGAGGGTTTCCCCTCCACTCCCCACAAGGGCGGCACTATAACGCAGTTCGGGGCGGGAGGCAAACGCAAATCGCTGGATTTCTTGGGCTGACCAAGTCTGTGTGACAACCGGTGACTTTCGTCAGGGCACGCCTTCAGGCGTGCCGTAACCGTCGCTCTTTCAACGCGGCTTTTCGCAGCGAGGCGACAGCCGAGCGCAGACCCCGAGCGAAGTCGAGGGGAGCCGCTGAGGGCCTGAGAATTGAGTTTTCACGCAGACTCTGGCCGCCCTCCTCGGCCGGGGAGGGCAAGGTGAGGAGCTCCCACCAGGTGTGGACGGTTTTTAGCAGCTCGAGCAGGAAGTACTTCCGCCCGCTGCGCTGCTCCCACCAACGCTCGGGCTCGAAAGCGAGGTCGGGGGCGGCGCTGACGATGACCCGGGTGCCGAGGGGGCGATAGACGGCACGGAAAATCTGCCGCGACCGGCGGGTGTGGAAGTTCGAAGTGACGACGATGAGCTTGCGGAAGTTGTGCTGCGCCAGGAGGGGGCGCAGGGCCAGGGCTTCCTCGAGAGTGGAGGTGGCGTCGGTGGGGGCGAGGATGAGATGCGCGGCGGGGACACCCAGCTCGGTGGCTTCGCGCTTCATCAACTCGGATTCGTGGAAATAGGTGCGGAAGGGGGTGCCGCTCAGAACGAGGCGCGGGGCCCAGCCGGCGCGGTAGAGGGCGACGCCGTGGCGGAGGCGGTCGCCGCGGATGTTGTCGCCGCCGAGCACCACGATGGCCTGGGCTTTCTCGGGCGGCTCGTTGACGATCCATGCCTCGGCCGCCGCGCGCAGCAGGGGGGCACGCAACAGGTAGACGATGAGGGCAACGACGACGAGAAGGGCCACGACAATGACCCACAGCAAAGCGGCCCCGCGGGTCGAGGCGCGCGGCAAGCGACCAAGCGTGGCCAGAGTCACTTCAGGAGTCCACGGGCAGACTGCGCAGGCTGGCGGCGGCGGCTTCCGGGGCCACGGTGGCGAAGTAGACCTCTTTGGTCAGGTAGGGCCGCGGCTTGTGCTGAGGCAGAGGCATCAGCTCGAAGTGCCAGTGGAAATCGTCTTCGACCGATTTCCAGTAGCCGATGCGCTCGAGCGCGGTCAGGGTGTTGGGCGAAGTGTGCAGGGCGAGGTGGTAGTCGGGGACGAGCTGCTCGAGGCGCTGCCAGGAGCGGCGCAGCAGCCCGGCGAGCTCGGCGCGGTAGCGGCTGGCTTGGGGGTCGCGCTCGAAGCAGTGGGCGTGGCGGCGGGGCAGCACCCAGACTTCATAGGCCACGCGGGAGGCAAAAGGGCAGAGGGCCAGGTAGTTGTCGGTGGCTTCGACCAGGCGGGTCTTCTCCTTCAACTCCTGGCGCACCATGTCGCAGAACAGGCAGCGCTCCTTGAGCTCGAAGTAGTCGCGGGCCGAGCGCAGCTCGTGGAGGATGCGGCGGGGGACAAACGGCGTGGCGGCCACCTGCGAGTGCGAGTGGGGCACTTCCTGGCCGGCGCCGGCGTTCTTGAAGACGGAGACGTACTTGAAGCGGTCGTCTTTCTTGAGGTCGAGGAGGCGGCGGGCGTAGGCTTCCAGCACGCGGCTGATTTCTTCGTCGGAGGCCTGGCTGAGGTGGCGGTCGTGGTCGCGCAGCTCGACGATGACTTCGTGGGCGCCCACGCCGTTCATGCGGTCGTAGATGCCGTCGGCGACGCGCGCCGTCTCGCCTTCGATGCGGAAGAGTGGGTCGAAATGCGGGAAGACGCGCACCTGCCAGGCAGGGGAGTTCTCCGGCAGAGTGAGCAGCGTAGGCGAGGGGGTGAGGTGCTCATTGCCCGGGCAGAGCGGGCAGTGCTCAGCGGGCCAGGCTTTTGAGGGGCCCTCGCGGATGACCACCCAGCTTCGCGTGACGGGGTCCTTGCGCAGTTCCATCGAACCGGGAGTCGATCAGGTGGACTTGGCGCGGCTGGCCGCGTAGCCGGCCACGCAAGCGAGAAACAGGAGAAAGCTCAGTTGCCAAAGGTGGCGCGGCAGGAATTGCGGCATGAACACTTGGATAATCTGGAAAGCGATCAGCGCCTTGTAGACAAGGGCCAGGACGGCGCACAGCCATCCGCCCCAGTAGGTTGCTTCGACCAAAGATGAAGGTTGCATCGTCTCCTCCTCATGCCTGACGTAGGGGCCGAGGAAATCGGCGTCGAACCGTTGCCGAACCGGGCGCTAGTCTATGAGGGGAACCCGAGCGGGTCAAGGCAACAGTCGGGGGCCAGTACGGTCTGCGACCCCCCGACTGCCTAGGGCCCTGTGGTGTAGAAGCTTTGGTTTTTTCTGTAGGGGCTGAAGAGTGTGTGTGACAACCTGCGAGTTTCGTCAGGGCACGCCTTCAGGCGTGCCGTAAGTGTGTCGCCCTTTCAACGCGGCTTTAGCCGCTGAGGGCTTGAGAATTGAGTTTTCACAGGCTCTGAAGCCCCGACCCCAGAGTCTAGCGGGTGTAGCGGACGGGGGTGGGACCTTCTTCGAGCAGGTGGCGGTCCCAGATGGCGCCGTGGCGCGTGTAGTAGGCCATCTCGAAGTCCTGGGTGAGCTCAAGCGCATCGGTGGGGCAGGCGTCTTCGCAGAGGCCGCAGAACATGCAGCGGGAGAGGTCGTAGGTGAAGTGGGTGAGGACCTTGCGGCGGCTCTTGTCGTCGCGCTGCCAGCCGACCACAATGAGGTTTTCCGGGCAGGCCAAGGCGCAGAGGTTGCAGGCGATGCAGAGGGTTTCGTTGGTCTCGGGGTTGTTGTTCAGGCGGGGCGCGCCGCGGTAGCGCTCGGCCACGATCGGGCGCTCCTGGGGGTACTGCTCGGTGTAGGTGTGCTTGGGTCGAGAATAGGCGAAGGTGCGGCGGAGGCCGGTGAGGAGGTCAACGAGCAGCAGCCGCTTCAGTTCGGCTTTCCAGTTGATCGCCGCCATAGCTTCACCTTACACGCTCGTTGGGCCTAGGTCAAGCGAAGGGAAAGACAGGATGCATAGGAGGCAGAGGGGGGCAGGCGGAGAGCACCAGTGGATGCTAGAATGGTCGCGGAGGGGTGCCAGAGCGGTTGAACGGGCCCGCCTCGAAAGCGGGTGTGGGGGAAACTCCACCGTGGGTTCGAATCCCACCCCCTCCGCCACAAGGTGGATTCATTACGAGGCTGAAGCGCGAAGCACTCGATGGCTGATCAGAAACCAACTGGGTTTTACGGCAATGATTGGCGGCAACAGTACGATAGGTTTATCTTGCAGCTCCGCGAAGAAGTCCGCGAGCTATATTGGGTGTACAACTTTTTCTTCCTTGTCAGCAGCGGTCTATTCGCTGCTTTTTCAATCAAGAATATGCCATCGGACTTTGCCGTCCCGACGAAGATTCTCGGCCTAGTCGTCTCCGTACAG
>JACPRL010000130.1 GCA_016189965.1 Acidobacteriota bacterium
CAGCGGCTCCTTTATCCCGAGCGCGGTCGGGAGATCCGCTTTTCTGCCGCAAACCACCTTCGCACCCGCATCTCGCAGCTTCAGTAGGACAGGCATTCGTGCCTGTCATGCCCGCGCAGCGGGCATTCGTCCTTCACTCCCCGTCCAACTCAGCGGCTCCTTTATCCCGCTTGCCCTGAGCGCAGCCGAAGGGAGCGGAGTCGAGGGACCTGCTTTTCGGTTTTCCGATGAAAGAACTCGCTGAACCCATCCGGCGCCTCATCGAAGAACTCAAGCGCCTTCCCGGCATCGGCACCAAGACGGCCACCCGCCTCGCCTTCCACCTCCTGCGGCAGCCGCCCGAGGACGTCGAGCGGCTGGCGGCGGCGCTGCGCGACGCCCGCGAGTCGCTGCGCACCTGCGCCGCCTGCCACAACCTCACCGACCAGGAGTTCTGCGAATTCTGCCGCTCGGAGAGCCGCAACCGCCGCCAGGTCTGCGTGGTCGAGTCCCCGCAGGACATCATCAACCTGGAAAGGACCGGCCGCTACCAGGGGCTCTACCACGTGCTGGGCGGCGTCATCGCCCCGCTCAGCGGCGTTACGCCCGAGCAGTTGAACATCAAGACGCTGCTGGCGCGCCTCGAGCCGAACACGGTCGAAGAAGTCATCATCGCCACCAACCCCACCGCCGAAGGCGACGCCACCGCCCTCTATCTCGCCAAGCTCCTCAAGCCGCTCGGCGTGCGCGTCACGCGGCTGGCCGTCGGCCTGCCCCTCGGCGGCGAACTCGAATACACCGACGCCGGCACCCTCCAGCACGCCCTCGACGCCCGTAGGGAGCTTTGAACGCTGGGATCGAAGTGAACGGCCAGATCGGCCGAAAGCTGAAGGCCCAATATCAGCCAGCCTGCCGACTCGCCCCGAGCGAAGCCGAGGGGAGCCCTGTGCGTAGGCAGGCCAGCCTGCCGGAGCCTTGTGCATAGGCAGGCCACCGCGAACTCTAATCGCGACCCGTGTTGCCACCAACACCCCCTGCACAAGACAGTCCAGCCTGGTGGCTCCTGCCACCGGGAACCCGCGACCCGTGAAAGGAAGGCTGTCATTCTGAGCGGAGCGAAGAATCCCCTCGGCCAGACTCCAACGCCTGTCATTACGAGCGCAGCGAGGAATCTGCTTGTCGGTGCGTTGCTGATCCCGTTGTCTGCTCTTGCCTTGGCAGGTCAAACCCAAGCGCCGCCCGGCCAGCCCGAGGCCACCTCGCTGCTCGGCCACCCGCTCTACGCGCCGCCATTATCCTCCGAGCAGCGCGCGCGACTGGAAGAAAACCTGGGCCGGGCGCGGGCCGAGTTCGAAAAGAACCCCGACGACCCCCACGCCCTCATCTGGCTCGGCCGCCGCACCGCCTACCTGGGCCGCTTTCGCGAGGCCATCTCTCTCTACTCCCAGGGCATCGAGAAGCACCCCGACGACGCGCGCCTCTACCGCCACTGCGGCCACCGCTACATCACCGTGCGCGAACTTGACCTCGCCATCGCCGACCTCGAGCGCGCCGCCCGCCTCGTCGAAGGCCAGCCGGACGAAGTCGAGCCCGACGGCCAACCCAACCCGCAGAACATCCCCCGCAGCACCCTGCAGACCAACATCTTCTACCACCTCGGCCTGGCCTACTACCTCAAAGGCGACTTCGCCCGCGCCCGCCAAGCCTTTGAAACCTGTCTCCTGCTCTCCCCCAACAACGACATGGTCGTCGCCTCCAGCTACTGGCTCTACCTCACCCTGCGCCGCCTCGGCGACCCCAACGAAGCGCTCTTCATCCTCCAGCCCATCGAGGAGAAGATGAACATCCTCGAAAACTTCTCCTACCACCAGCTCCTGCTGCTCTTCAAAGGCCAGCGCACGCCGGAGGCGGTGCTCGCCTCGGCCGGCGAGGGCGAGCTCGACCGCGCCACGCTCGGCTACGGCGTCGGTGCCTTCTATCTGGTCAATGGCGAGCGGGAGAAAGCAACCGCGCTCTTCCGCCAGGTAACCGCCGGCACGCTCTGGCCCGCCTTCGGCTTCCTCGCCGCCGAAGCCGAACTCGCCCGCCACCGCTAACAGCCGCGCGCGGAGGTCCTGCGCCGCCCGCTGAGTCCCCGGCTATAATCGCGGGATGGCGGAATACGCCTACCTCAGCCTGCGCTTTCGCGAGTTCACCATTGAGCGCGGGCTGCATCACCTCGAGGCGGCGCTCCAGCTTTTTCCGCAGTCGGCGGCGCGGCCGGGCTTCCGCCTGGTCGTCCGCAGCCTGGGACCGGAGGAACCTTCAACCGTGGAGCGCGACCTGATCGCCTCACCCGCCGACGTCCGCGCGCTCGCCTCCGAGTTCCTCCACGAGGACACCGCCTACGAAGTAACGGCCCACTGGGATTTGTGTCGGCCGCGGGGCACGGCGGGGTGGGAGCAAGGGGCGTCGCCCGTGGAATTCCTCTTGGAGGGGCAAAAATATTACCCCGGTCGCGAGCCCGCCGACCGCGAGCATCTGCTGGTGAACCTCGGGCCGGAACATCTCTATATCGGCGCGGAGGAAATCCCGACACCCGAAACTCGGCGCTACCTCCGAGAAAACAACCGCCGACTCTACGACTTCCTCCGCGCGCTGGAGACAAGCCTGCCACTGACCGAGTGCCTGCTGTGGTCGGAAGGCGAGCAGGACTTCGCCCGCCGCTGCGAGGAAATGCTCGCCGCGCGGAACTCTTAAACTCTTTCACCCTTTCACTCTTCCCGCCGAGTGGACGCAACGCGGCGCGCGCCCCTATAATGTTTCTTTGCTGCTGCCCTGACCCCGGGCCTCGGCGAAACCCTTGGACGACGGAACCAACACAAGCCCATCGCTGCGCGGCTTCGAGCGCATCCGCCCGCTCTTCCCCTACCTGCGGCGCTACCGCCGCGGCATCGCCCTGGGCATCGTCTGTCTGCTCGCCAATAACACCATCTGGATGAGCTTCCCACTGGTGCTGGGCTGGGCGATTGACCGGTTGGCGGCCGGGGCCACGCTCGGCACGCTGGCGCTCTACGCCACCGCGCTCGTCGCCATCGCGCTCGGCCGCGGCCTCTTCCTCTACGCCATGCGCCGCATCCTCATCAACATCTCCCGCGACATCGAGTACGACCTGCGCAACGACCTCTTCCAGCACCTCGAACAGCAGCCCACCCGCTTCTACACCCGCTGGCGTATCGGCGACCTGATGTCGCGCCTCACCAACGACCTCAACGCCGTCCGCATGATGGTCGGCCCGGCGCTGATGTACAGCGCCAACGCCCTGGCCGCCTTCCCGCTGGCCATCGCCGTGATGCTCTACATCAAATGGCAGCTCACCCTGCTGGTGCTCCTCCCCGTCCCCGCGGTCGTGCTGGCGGTGAAGTACTTCAGCCACGTCATCCACGTGCGCTTCGAGCGCATCCAGGCCAAGCTGGCCGACCTGACCGCGCGCGTGCAAGAGAACGTGGCCGGGGTGCGGCTGCTGCGCGCCTTCGTGCAGGAGAAGGCGGAGGAAGCCACCTTTGACCGCCTGAACCGCGAGTACGTGGAGAAAAACCGCGGGCTGATCCGCGTGCAGGGGCTCTTCTTCCCGGCGCTCGAAGCCTTGCTGACCTTCGCCTTCCTCATGGTGCTGTGGCTGGGCGGCCGGGCGGTTCTGGCGGGCGACATCTCCGTGGGCGACTTCGTCGCCTTCACGCAGTACATGTTCCTGCTCACCTGGCCCATGATCGCGCTCGGCTGGGTCATCAACATCTTCGAGCGCGGCGCGGCGTCGCTTGGGCGGCTCAACGAGCTGCTCACCGCCCCGCCCGACATCGTCGACCGCGCCGAGCCCGACGCCCCCGAAGCCATCCGCGGCGCCATCGAATTCCACCAACTCGATTTCAGCTACAACGGCCTGCCGGTCCTGCGCGGCATTTCGCTCGACATCCCCGCCGGCAGCACGGTGGCGATTGTCGGCCCCACCGGCTCCGGCAAGAGCACCCTGGTCAACCTCATCGGGCGGCTCTACGACGCCCCCGACGGCGCGGTGCGCCTCGACGATCTGCCAGTGACCGCCCACCGGCTCGACACCCTACGGCGGGCTCTGGGCTACGTCCCGCAGGAAACCTTTCTCTTCAGCGACACGCTGCGGGAAAACATCGCCTTGGGCCGCCCCGACGCCACCGACGAAGAGATCGCCGCTGCGGCCGACATTGCCGGCCTGGCCGACGACATCGCCGGCTTCCCGCGCGGCTATGACACCCTGGTGGGCGAGCGCGGCATCACGCTCTCCGGCGGGCAGAAGCAGCGCACCGCGCTGGCGCGCGCGCTCCTGCGCGACCCGCGCATCCTCATCCTCGACGACGCGCTCTCCAGCGTCGACACGCTGACCGAGGAAAAGATTCTCCGCCGCCTCACCGGCGTGATGCGCGAGCGCACCACCCTGCTCATCTCCCACCGCGTCTCCACCGTGCGCCACGCCGACCAGATCGTCGTGCTGAAGGAGGGCCGCATCGTCGAGCGCGGCACGCACGAAGAGCTGCTCGCGCTCGGCGGCTACTACGCCGACCTCTACCAGAAGCAGTTGCTCGAAGAGGAACTGGAACGCGCATGAGCGAGCTGGCCGCCTACCACGAAGAAGAGGCGCTCGGGCGCATCAGCGACTGGCGGCCCATCCTCCGGCTTTCCCGCTACCTGCGCCCCTACCGCGGCCGCGTCGCGCTGGCAGTGGTGCTGCTCCTGGTGCACTCGTCTTTCCAGATTGTCCAGCCGATTTTCTACAAGCTGGCCATTGACCTCTACCTCGCGCCGACGACCGGCGAGCCGGAGCGGCTGGCCTGGCTGGCCGCCTGGCTGCCCGCCGACCCCGAGCTGGGACTCAGTTGGCTGGCGCTGGCCTTCGGCGCTTTGGTGCTGTTGGGCTTCGCCATCGGCTACGGCCAGGCGCTGGTGATGCTGATGACCGGTCAGTACGTGATGTACGACCTGCGCCGGGAAATTTTCGGCCACCTGCAGCGGCTCCACATCGGCTTCTTCGACCGCAACCCGGTGGGCCGGCTCGTCACGCGGGTGACGAGCGACGTCGACACCCTGAACGAGCTCTTCACCGCCGGCGTGACGGCGCTCTTCGGCGACTTCATCGTGCTGCTGGGAATCGTGGGGGTGCTCTTCTACGTCAACTGGCGGCTGGCGCTGCTGACCCTGGCGGTGCTGCCGCTCATCGGCCTGGTCACCATCCTCTTCCGCAACTACGCCCGCGCCGCCTTCCGCCGCACGCGCGCCGCCATCGCCCGCATCAACGCCTTCCTGAACGAGCACTTGAGCGGGATGAGCGTGGTGCAACTCTTCAACCGCGAGCGCCACGCCGCCACGCGCTTCGACGCCATCAACGAGGAGAACCGGCAGGCGTGGCGCGACGCCATCCTGGCCCACGCGCTGTTCTATCCCGCGGTGGAAGTGCTCTCGGTGCTCGCCATCGCCGGCATCATCGTCTACGGCGGCTTCCAGGTGCAGGCCGGCGCCGCCCAGCTCGGCACGGTGGTGATGTTCCTGATGTACGCGCGGCGCTTCTTCTACCCCATCCAGGACTTGAGCGAAAAGTACACCATCCTGCAGCAGGCCATCGCCAGCGCCGAGCGGGTGTTCAAGCTGCTCGACACTGAGCCGGCCATCGTCTCCCCGGCGCGCCCGCAGCCGCTCGCCTCGAACGCCGGCCGCGTCGAGTTCCGCAACGTGTGGTTCGCCTACAAGGGCGAAGGGTGGGTCTTGCAAGACGTCTCCTTCGCCGCCGAGCCGGGCGAGCTCTGCGCGCTGGTCGGCCACACCGGCGCGGGCAAGACCACGGTCATCAACCTGCTGCTGCGCTTCTACGACATCC
>JACPRL010000131.1 GCA_016189965.1 Acidobacteriota bacterium
ACGCCGCGAAGCTCGTGTTCGTCGGCGCCCTCGGCCGCAGCCGCCCCACCCGCCCCGGCCCGGCGCTGAAGGAATATTTTCAGTACGTGGAAGTCTTCCGCGAGCCGGTGGACGACTACCTGTTCCCCACCTACGTCCGCGCCGACGATGTGCTTTCGGTGCGCGATGTTCCCGTGCGCGCCCGCCTCATCCTCCGCTTCCGCAACCACCAACGCATTAGTCCCTCTGCGTCGCCATAACGCGGGCACTTCCCACAATTGTCATTCCGAGCCCTTGCATGCCTTGGCGGCGAGGAATCTGCTTTTCATGCTTCCTGCGGGGTAACACGGCACCCGGCGTTTGTTTCCTCCTAACTCTCGAGGCGGGATCCTCGGGGCTCGGTGTGGGGTGGGTATCGCCACCACAGTTGTTCAGGCCGAGAGGAATCCACCCATCGCCGATTTTCGAGTTTCGGTTTTCGAGCCTGCCCTGAGCGAAGTCCCGCTCTGCGGGACGAAGTCGAAGGGTTTCGAGTTTCGTCCTTTACGTCAGCAGCGGGCGGCGGGTGTGCCAGTCAGTGGCCTGCTGGTAGGCGCGCCCGGCGCGCAGCACCGTCGCTTCATCAAAAGGTTTGCCCACAAACGAGAGGCCGACCGGCAAGCCGCCGACGAAGCCCATCGGCACGCCGAGGCCGGGAAGGCCGGCCAAGTTGCCGGCGGCGCCGAGACCGCTCGAGCCCCGGAAGACTTTGTCGAGGTCTTCTTCCATCCGGTTGGCGACGAAGAGCAGGCTGGGCGCCACGATGAGATCAATTTCCTGGAAGAGCGCCGCCAACGCCTCCTGCATCCGTCGGCGAATCTGCATGGCCTTGATGTAGTCGGCGGCGGAGACTTTCATCCCCTCGGCCAGATTCTTGCGCTGGCGCTCGTCCACCAGGCCGTCAATCCGCCCGCTGCGGATGAGCTTCTCGAACGCTGCGGCGCCTTCGGCGGAGATGATGGTGCCGGCGACGCTGCCCCAGGGAAACGCCGGCAGCTTCACTTCGCGCACCTCAGCGCCCAGACGCCCGAGCACGGCCAGTGCTTCCGTGTAGAGCGGTTCGACCTCGGGTTGACCGTGCTTCTCGAAGTCTTCCCGCAGCCACCCAATCCGCAGCCCGCGCAGGGAAGAATCGTCGGGCTTGTAGGCGAAGGGCGCGTCGGCGCTGGTCGCATCGTCGGGGTCGCGGCCGGCGATAGCTTCGAGCACCAGCCCACAGTCCTCCGCCGAGCGGCACATCGGCCCCAGCTTGTCCATCGTCCAGGAAAGCGCCATGGCGCCGGCGCGGCTCACGCGCGCGTAAGTGGGGCGAAGGCCGGAGACGCCGCAGAAGCTCGACGGCGTCAGGATCGAGCCCCAGGTTTCCGAGCCGATGGCGAAGCCCACGAGCGCCGCGGCCGTGGCGGCGCCCGAGCCGCTCGAAGAGCCGCCCGCCCAGCGCGTCGGGTCCCAGGGGTTGAAGGTGGGCACGAGCGAGGCGTAGCCGTTCGTGTAGCCGCCGCCGCCCGCCAGCTCAATCATCGCCAGCTTGGCGATGAGCACCGCGCCGGCCTGGCGCAGCTTGCGGATGACGGTGGCGTCGAAGTCGAAGACCTGGTCTTTATAGGGCGGCGCGCCCCAGGTGGTCTTGGTGGCGCGCGTGGCCAGCAGGTCTTTGGCGCCGAAGGGGATGCCGTGCAGCGGCCCGCGCCAGCGCCCGGCGCTCAGCTCCCGCTCGGCCTGCCGCGCTTGTTCGAGCCCCAGCTCGCGCGTCACCGTGATGGCGGCGCCCAGCGTCGGCCCCAGGCGCTCCAGGCGGTCGAGATAGGATTCCGCCAGCTCAACCGGCGAGAGATCGCCGCGGCGGATGCGCACCGAGAGTTCGCTTACCGGCAAATAGAGGATTTCTTCACTCAGCATGATCACCTCACAATGCTTTTTCACGCGCCGAGCCCGGCGGCACCCGCCGCCGGGCTAAGGCCCGCATTCCCGGGGCAACCCGGAAAGGGTTTCCCCAAACCCCTTCCAATGAGGCGCTGCGCGCTGCGTTCTCTTTGGCATGGCTGAAGCCATGCCCTGACGAAAACCAAACCCCCAAGTCATTCTGAGCGAAGAATCTCCCGGGGGATTCTTCGTCGCCCCGCCCATTCTTGACCGTGGGGCTTCTGCCACCGTGTGTCATTCTGCGGAATGGGCGGGGCTCCTCAGAATGACAGCCTGGCATTGGGCCTATTACGTCCAATCAGCGCGGAAGGCGAAGGCGGGCTCGTAGCCTTCGGGCAGCTCGAAGTCGTGCAGTGCCTTCAAGGCCTGCCGCAGCTCTTCGTCCTCGACCTGCGCAGGCGGCTTCTTGGCTTCCTTCTGTTTCTTTTCCGCAGGCGCAGCGAGCGCCTGCAGCACGGAGGGCGCCACCCCGGCGGCGGCCAGCGTCCCGGCGAACTGGCGCCGGCTGAGTCTGTTCTTCTTGGCTTTGCTCACGGGTGTCTCCTGTCTGAAGGAATGCGCGGGCGCCATCCTACGGCAGGGAAGCCGGAGAGGCAACCGGAATCCGCGCTCGGCTTCAGAACATGTGTTCGAGCGGTCGTCCCGCCGTTGGAAGGGGCGGGCTTCTCGGAGCGAAGCGGAGATCCCGAGCCAAGTCGAGGGAAGCCCGTCTGTTCAGTGGTCCAAAGATTCCTCGGCTTTAGCCGCTGAGGGCCTCAGGGGCTAAAGCCGCAAGTACAGCACGTCTTCGCTCAGCATCGTCTCGCTCCTCGGTAGCGCAGGTTGCGAGTCCCGCTTTGCGGGAGGAGCTACCTGCGGTTTTACCTGCCGCGGGTACCCTCGCCCCGATGAATCGGGGCTCGGAGAACCCGCGCTACCAGTTCGCCCGGAAGGCGAAGGCGGGCTCGTAGCCTTCGGGCAGTTCGAACTCCCGCAGCGCCTGCAAGGCCTGCCGCAGCTCTTCGTCTTCGACCTGCGCAGGCGGCTTCTCGGCTTCCTTCTGTTTCTTTTCCGCCGCGGGCGCCGCCAGCGCCTCCAGCACGGAGGGCGCCGCCACGGCGACCGCCAGCGTCCCGGCAAACTGGCGCCGGCTGAGTCTGTTCTGCTTGGCTCTACTCACGGGTGTCTCCTGTCCAAGGAATGGGCGGGCGCCATCCTACGGCAGAGGCACAATCGAGGCAACGGGAAACCGCGCGCGGCGTCAGAAGACGTGCTCGGGCACGACGCCAAGTCCGGTGGCGACACGATTGAAGAAGTTGAAGGTGGCGGCGACCAGCGTGGCTTCCAGGATAGCAGCGTCGTCCCAGCCCTGCTGGCGCAACGCGGCTACGTCGGCCTCCTTGATTTTGAAAGGCTCGCGGGTCAGCTTGGCGGCAAAATGGAAGAGAGCCTTCTCGTTCTCCGGCACGGGAGCGGATTCAAAGTCGCGCGCCAGTTGGCGGGTCAGCGACTTGTCCACGCCGATCCGCTGCAGCATCTCCAGGTGGACGGCGATGCAGTAGCTGTCCGCATTAACGGCGGACACTACGAGCGCCAGCTCTTCTTTGAGCACAAAGGGTAACACGCCACGGTCGAAGAGCGCCCGGCGCAGCTCCAGTTGCAGGCGCACCAGGTCGGGCCGGCTGCCCTGCGCCTGGAAGAGGCGCGGCACGTAGCCCATGTTCTCCCGCACCTGCTCATAGAGCTGGCGCAGTTCGTCCGCCGCCTGCTCTTCCGACACTTCGGCAATGTATGCCATCGCATCCCTCCTTGTGGTTCGCCAGATCTCTTGAGGTTTCGGTTCGGCTCAGTCGGCGCCGGGGCTGGGACTTTGCAGTTGCACCAGCGAGGCGGGCTTGGGGTAGGGGCGGAAGCCGGGCACGGTCTGCGGGGCGCGCCAGTTGTCGATGGCGGCCACCTGCTGCACGCAGGAGATGGTGCAGCGGGACGCACAGGGCTTCTGGGTGTAGAACTCGCGCCGGCGCATCTCCGGCGTGTACTCTTCGAGCGGGATGGCGGGAAAGCCACGCTGCTGCGAGCAGTAGTGCACCAGGCCGTCCTCGCAGATGTAGAGGTAGCGCGAGCCGGAGCGGCAGCGCCAACGGCGCGGCCCGCCGCCCACCAGGTCGGTCTGGAACCAGGTGATGCGGGAGTAGGAGCTCTTGGTGCGGCGGCGGATTTCCTGGTAGAGGGCGCGGGAGCGCTCGTCGAGCGGGCGCATCTGGCCCGTGTCGTCGTGGATGACGCCCACGGTGCTGGAGAAGCCCAGCGCCAGCGCGCGGCGGGTGATGGTGAGGGCGTCCTCGGGGTGGCGCACGCCGCTGCCCAGCACGGAGTTGATGTTGACGTGGAAGTCGGCGTGCTCGGCCAGCAGCTCGAGCTTTTTGTCGAGCACCTTCAGGCTCTTCTTTGAAACCTCGTCCGGCAGCACGTTGTCAATGCTGATCTGCAGGTGGTCGAGCCCGGCGCGGTTCAGCCGCTCGATGCGCTCGGCGGTGAGCAGGTAGCCGTTGGTGATGAGTCCGGCCAGCCGGCCGTGCTGGCGGATGCGGCGGATGATGGCGTCGAGCTCCGGATGGAGCAACGGCTCGCCGCCGCTCAGCGTGATGATGGAGGTGCCGAAGGAGGCCAGGCGGTCAATCCGCGCGAGCATCACTTCCAGCGGCACCGGCTTCGAGTGGTCGTCGTACTCGTTGCAGTAGGCGCAGGAGAGGTTGCAGCGGCGGATGGGGATGATGTGGGCCAGCAGCACGTGCCGGGTGGAAAGCAGGCCTTTGGCGATCATGCGCAGCTCGCGGGAGAGCCGATGGTAGGCCAGCAGCCGGCGGCGAATGCGGGTGAGCCTCGTCATCCTTTGAACCGTTCTCTCGTTTTAGATGTCTGTCACGCCCGGCAGTCTAACCCGCAGCCGGGCGAGCGGCCAATTGGAATGCGGCCAGCGGCCGAAATTCGAGCCTCAGTGTAGCCAAAAGCGGGGGCAAAGGCAACGC
>JACPRL010000132.1 GCA_016189965.1 Acidobacteriota bacterium
AGGCAGTGTGGCGCAATCAAACACATCCTGCTCGCGGGGCGAAAACGAAGGCGGGCGATATTACCGCTTTTCTTTCAGATAGTTCGGCGGCAGAACCGGGCAGCGCTTTTCTGGGCAGCCAATTGCTTTCCTCCCTATAGCAAGTGTTGAAAGGAGACGGCTGCGATGGCGACAAAGGCGAGCAAAAGGGTGGGACACATCGAACGGGAGCATGAGTGGCTGCTGGAGCGGCTGCGGTCGCTCGATAACTGCCTGGACAACATCCTCTACTTCGGGGAGGCCTGCGCGGACCTGCGAGGGTTTGGCGGGCTGCGGCTGCGCTGTCTGGAGCTGCAGCAGGCGCTGCGCGAGCACATCCCCGAGGAGGAGCAGGTGTTTGCCGGGTTGGAAGGAAGGGGCGCCTCGGAATCGTTGCTGACGCTGCTCCGGGCGGAACACCGCACGCTGGCCCGCGACCTGGAAGGGGCCCTGGAGACGCTTGACGCGCTGCTCGACGGTGCGCTGCTCCCCGAAGACCTGTTCCGGCTGCAGGACCGGGTCCGGGGGCTGAGCGCCACCCTGCAGCGCCACATCCGGACGGAGAACGAGCAGATCCTGCCCCTGGTGGCCGCCGCCTGCTTGCCCTGAGCGTAGTCGAAGGGAAGAGGCGGACGACAGGGGGTCTGCGACGCTGCTGTGCGCCGTGCACAGCGGAAGAGGAAGCAGCGATGGACGCGGCACTGCTACTGGCCATTCTGGCCGTCATCGCCTGTTGGCTCGTCGTGGCCTACGGCATCCGCCGCTGGGGCCCCGGTCGGGCGCCGCGCTGGGTGTACTGCCCAGAGCGCAAGCGGCCGGCCAAGATCGTGGTCGAGCAGCGGGAAGGCACCTTCGGGCAGATCTACGTCGAAGACGTCCTCTCCTGCTCGCTCTTCGATGACCGGCCGCTGGGCTGCGACAAGGCCTGCCTCCACCGGCTCTAGCTCGTCGGCCGTGCCCCCGACCCGCGGGAACGGGCGGGAGGGAGGTGCACTATGCTCCGCTGCGAGAACTGCGGGAGCGAATTCCTGCCCGACCCCGAAAAGAAAGTTCCTCGACCCCTTTGCCCGGCTTGCCACTCTGCGCTCCAACAGGGTGCTCCGGCTGATGAAGAAATCGAAGAGCTGGTCAGCGCCGGGGCCCTGCCCGGCCTCTGCGGGCCGGGCAAGGATGGCATCAACTTCTACCGCTAATCGGTGAGGAGCACACGCGAATCCCTTCGCGCGTGCCGGCCGTCAGACGTTCCAACCCGCAGGTATAGCCTTTTTCGAACGCCGCTAGGTTCAGCGCTTCCGTGCCCCGCGGAACCGACTCGGACACGGCGCGCCGCGCAGATTCCGGTCGCAGCAACCCGGTGACCGCGGTGAAGAAACCCAACACCACCATGTTCATCACCATCTTTCGCCCCAATTCTTCGGCCAGCCGCGTGGCTGGCACGCCGTAGGCGCGCACACCGTTCGGCAGCGGCTCCGCCTTCACCAGCTCCTCCTCGAACAGCAGCAGGCCGCCGTCCTTCAGCCCGGGCGCAAACCGCCGGAAGGCTCCCTGCGACAGCGTCACCAGGATGTCCGGCCGCTCCAAGTAGGGATAGAAAATTGGGGCGCGGGCGGCGATGATCTGCACGTTGCAGGCACTGCCGCGCGCCTCCGGCCCGAAGCTCTGCGTCAACGAAACGTGCAGTTCTTCATAGAGCGCCAGGCCGCGGCCCAGCGTCATCCCGGCCAGCACCACGCCCTGGCCGCCCAGACCCCCGAGTTGAATCTCAATCTGGGACATGGTCCTTCACGCAGCCGGCATACTCCGCCTCGAGCGTCCGCCCCAATTGCTCGTTCATTACGTCGAGAAAGCTCGGGCGCTCGATGTCGACAAACTTGCCCACCGCAATCGGCCCCTGCAGTTCGATGCCGACCTCTTTCGTCGGCGCCCCGTGCCGCAGCACGCTCTGCTGCTTGAAGTGCTTCATCATCGCCAGCCCGTCGCCCAGCCGGTTGCGCTGCCCGTAGAGCGTGGGGCAGGGGCTGATGATTTCCAGGAAGCTGAAGCCGTTCTTGCGCAGCATCTCGCCCATGGTGTGCGCGAGTTGGCGGACGTGGTAGGTCGTCCACCGCGCCACGTACACCGCGCCGGCCGACTCGGCCAGGTGCGGCAGGTTGAAGCCCGGCTCGAAGCAGCCGAAGGGCGTGGTCGAAGACAGCGCGCTCACCGGCGTCGTTGGCCCCATCTGCCCGCCCGTCATCCCATAGGTGAAGTTGTTGATGCAGATGACCTTCAGGTCGAGGTTGCGGCGGGCAGCGTGGATGAAGTGGTTGCCGCCGATGCCGACTAGGTCGCCGTCGCCGCTGTAGACCACCACGGTCAGCTTCGGGTTGGCGATTTTCATGCCGGTGGCAAACGGGATGGCGCGGCCGTGGGTGGTGTGGAAGGAGTCGAGGTCGAGGTAGCCGGCCACGCGGCCGCTGCAGCCGATGCCGGAGACCACCACCACCTTATCGAGGTTGAGCTTCGACTGTTCGAGCGCCCGGGCAAAACAGTTCACCGTGGTGCCGATGCCGCAGCCGGGGCACCAGATGTGCGGCATGCGAAAGCTGCGCAGCACCGCTTCGACCGGATTCGCGGCCAGCGGCGCTTCCACCGGCGCGCTCATCGCAGCACCTCCTCCGTGCGTGCCTGGGCCAGGATGACTTCGAGGATCTCCTCAGGGTGGTGCACCGCGCCGCCGCCGTGCGGCACCAGCACCGTCGGCGCGTTGCCGGCGGAGCAGCGCTCGACCTCGAGCGCAATCTGCCCCAGGTTCATCTCCGCCACCACGAAGGCGCGCACGCGGCGGGCCAGTTCGGCGATGCGGTTCTCGGGGAAAGGCCAAACCACCACGGGCCGCAGCAGCCCGGCCCGCACCCCCTGTTGGCGCGCTAGCTCCACCGCCCGGCGCGCCACCCGCGCTGTGATCCCGTAGGCCACCACGACGACCTCGGCGTCCTCCACGCCGGTTTCCTCGTAGCGCACGATGGCCTCCGCGTTCCGGCGGATCTTCTCCACTAGGCGCTGCACCAGCTTCTGCTGCGCCTCGACCGTGGGAGCCGGGAAGCCCTGCTCGTCGTGCGTCATCCCCGTAACGTGGATGCGATAGCCCTCGCCCGCCCGCACCATTTCCGGCACGCCATCCGGCCCGGCGTGGAAGGGCACGTACTCGCCGCGCGGCAGCCGCGTGTAGCGGCGGGGCGCGACCTCAATCTCGCTCGCCGGCGGAATCACCACCTTCTCCGTCATGTGCCCGACGCATTCATCCATCATCACCAGCACCGGCACGCGGTACTGCTCGGCCAGGTTGAAGGCGTGGATGGTGAGGTCGAAGCATTCCTGCGGGGAACTGGGCGCCAGGGCGATCAGCTCGTAGTCGCCGTGCGAGCCCCAGCGCGCCTGCATCATGTCGGCCTGCCCCGGCAGCGTAGGCAGGCCGGTCGAAGGCCCGCCGCGCTGCACGTTGACGATGACGCAGGGCGTCTCCGTCATGGCGGCAAAGCCGATGTGCTCCATCATCAGGGAAAAGCCGGGACCCGAGGTCACCGTGAACGCCTTCGCCCCCGCCCACACCGCTCCCTGTATGGCAATCGAGGCCGCCAGCTCGTCCTCCATCTGCAAGAACATTCCGCCCACCAGTGGCGCCCTCTGCGCGAACCGTTCGACGATTTCCGTCGAAGGCGTGATGGGATAGCCGGCGGCGAAGCGGCAGCCGGCCGCCAGCGCCCCTTCGCAGCAGGCGTGGTCGCCGTCGAAGAAATGCGTCCCCGTGAGCACGCCGATGGGGTCAGCTTTCATCGCTCTTCTCTCGTGCCGCGCTGGGTGGGGCGCCGTTCTTCAGCATGATTCCGTAAATGGCGAAGTCGGGACAGTAGAGCCCGCAGAGGTCGCAGCCCGTACAGCCGTCGGGGTCGGTCAGGCGGGGCGGGTGGTAGCCTTGCGGGTTGTAGTCCTCGGCGAACTCCAGCACCTGCGGCGGGCAAAAGGCGATGCAGAACCCGCAGCCCTTGCAGCGCGCCAGGTTGATGACGACCGTGCCGCGCACCTTCTTCGTCTTCTTTGCCTCCGGCGGCGCTTCTTCCGGCATCGCTCCCTCGATCAGTCGTGCAAGTTCACTCCTTGCTCTGGAAAGCAATCAGCGGGCCGTCGGCCGGTATAGCTATCCCTCTTTGATTCAATGGGTTGAAGCCGCCCGCAGAAACGCGCTGCCACACCTTGCGGCAGAGCGCGTCCTCGACTGCGCGAACTCACCCGCTCCTCACGCCCGCAGGGACAAGCCCTGGCTGGCCAGCGCACGTTCGTAGACTTGGCAGCAACCCAAGCAGAACTCCACCCCTTTCAAATCCAGCCGCTCGACGCTGTGGCTCGACG
Organism: Acidobacteriota bacterium; assembly: GCA_016189965.1. Taxonomy (GTDB): domain Bacteria; phylum Acidobacteriota; class Terriglobia; order Acidiferrales; family 2-02-FULL-67-57; genus JACPRL01. Next base: position 4,408 of record JACPRL010000132.1, read on the forward strand.
CCATCACGCAACGCCAGTCGTCGCAATGGCGCAGGCCGAACGTATGGGCCAGCTCGTGGATGGCCTCCTTCGCCAAGCGTTCTTGGAGACGCTGGGCGTCGGGCGGCAGGCCATAGAACTCTTCGCGCAGGCGGTGGAGCGACACTACAGCGCAGCGGCCGCCCAACTGTGCCTCGCCGAACACGAAGGTCAGCACGGGAATGTACAGGTCGTGCGCGGTGACGCCCAGCAGCCGCGTCTGCTCGCCGCCCTCCACCTCTGCCAGGGCGCGGAGGATGGCGGTGGAATGGTACTGGCCGCGCACCGGGTCGAGGGCAAAGTCGGCCTCCAGCGGCTCCGGGCGGACGTGGCAGGAAAGATGGAAAACACGTGCCAGCGCGGCGGCCAGGACATCGAGCTGGTCGAGCCTCAGCTCCTCGCCGCCCCTGTCCCGCCCGACCGGGATCAGGTGGAGTTCGGTCATCAGGCCGCGTTCCGCTCGGGGCGCTTCAGCCCGTAGCGCTTGAGCTTGTGATAGAGCGTCGTGCGGTCGATGCCGAGGATGCGCGCGGCGCGCGAAAAGTTCCCGGCGGTGTCGGCCAGCACGCGCTCGATATGAACCCGTTCGACCTCTTCCAGGCTGCGCCCCGCCGGGGCTTCGGTGGGATGGAGCTGGAAGGGGAAGTCGCCCGGCTGGATTTCTGCGCCGCGGTTGATGACCAGCGCCCGCTCGACGGCGTTCTCCAGTTCGCGCACGTTGCCCGGCCACTCATAGCTCAGCAGGAGGTCGAGCGCGGCGGCCGAGAGCCGGGGCGTGGGCCGGTTCATCGCCGTGGCGAACTTCTCCAGGAAGTGCTCGGCCAGCAGGGGAATGTCCTCGCGCCGTTCGCGCAGCGGCGGCAGCTCGATGCGAAAGACGTTGAGCCGGTAGTAGAGGTCGGGGCGGAAAGCTCCCTCCTTGACCAGGGCCTCGAGCTCGCGGTTGGTGGCGGTGATGCAGCGGAAGTCCACAGGCA
>JACPRL010000032.1 GCA_016189965.1 Acidobacteriota bacterium
AGCCGCGACCGCATCTACCGCGGCAAGTTTTCTCTTGAGTTCTGACCTGCATAAAAAGCAGATTCCTCGCCGCCCCTTCGACTACGCTCAGGGCAGGCATGGCGCGCCAGGGCTCGGAATAACAACGGGGAGGGAGGCGCAGCATGGGACAAGGGCACGATGTCTGAGAGTCCGTCGGTGGGACAGACATTCCTGTCTGTCTTGGCGCCGCAGGCGCCAGTTGTCTTGGGAGGAAGAGCGGCTGGCGCCGCTCGACCCTTCGACTACGCTCAGGGCAAGCAGGCAGGAATGCCTGTCCTACTGACGGGGGCGTTGAAGGAAGGTGGTGCGCCAAGATGTGGCCGCTACGCGACCATGACAGACAAGAATGTCTGTCCTACTGACCGATGAAGTGAACGAAGGGGCTGCACCAAGGTGGCCGCGGCGCGGCTATGACCCTTCGGCTGCGCTTCCCCCGGCTGCGCTCCCTTCGGCCTCGCTCAGGGCAAGCGGTACAAGCAGGGCAGGCGGAGTGGCAAGCGCTAGGACATTGCTTATGCGGACGTCAATAGTTGCCATGGCACTGGTTCTGGGAGTGACGCTGCCGATGGGGGCGAGCGCCCAGACGACGGCGCCGGAGCTTTCGGCTGAAGAAATCATCGAGCGGCTGCAGGAGGCGAACCGGCAGCGAGACGACCGGCTGGGGGGCTATGAGGTGAGCCGGCGGTACGCGCTGCGCGGCGAACTCTATTCCCGGCAACCGACGACGATGGACGTGGAGGTGAGCTTCCGCACCCCGAGTGAGCTGAAGATCGACACTCGCGCCCAGCAGGGTTCGGCCTTCCTGGCCAAGCGGGTTTTCGGGCGGATGATCGAAGGCGAAAAAGAGTCGGTGGAGCCGGAGAGGAAGCGCGCCAGCGCCATGACGCCGGAGAACTATGAGTTTCGCCTGCTGGGCGTCGAGGCAGTGAGGGGGCGGGCGGCCTACAAGCTCGAAGTCACGCCGCGGCGCGAGGACACCTTCCTGTTCCAAGGGCGCATCTGGGTGGACGCAGGAGATTTCGCCGTGGTGCGGGCGGAGGGCCGGGCGGTGAAGCGGCCGTCGTTCTTCCTGCGGAAGATTGAGTTCGTGCGCACCTTCAAGAAGGTGGGGCCGTTCTGGTTTCCCGACCGCACGGACAGCGCCAACGAAGTGCTGCTGTTTGGCACCTTCTGGGTGGCGATCGAGAACGGCAACTATCGCGTGAGGCTGCGCAGCGAGGCTGGCGCGCGTTGAAGGGAAATTTCTTCTTGCTCACTGAACAGGGTTGCGACAGAATCGCGTTATGGCGGTAGCCATCATCCTGGCGGCGGGTCGCGGCGGGCGGCTGGGCCAACTGACGGAAGACCGGCCGAAGTGCCTGCTGGAGGTGGGGGACGCGAGCCTGCTGGGACACCAGCTTGACGCGTTGCGCCAGCACGGCATCAGCCGGGTGGTGGTAGTGGTGGGCTATCGAGCCGAAGGGGTCGAGGCCGAGGTCGCGGGGCGGGCCACCTGCCTGCGCAACGTGCGCCACGCGGAGACGAACAGCTTCTATTCGCTGTGGCTGGCGCGGGAGTTCGCCCATGACGGGTTTTTGCTGCTCAACGCGGATGTGCTCTTCGACCCGGAAATCTTGCGCCGGGTCATCGCCTTGCCCTACCCGGACGCGCTGGCGGTGGAGCGGCGGAGCCGGTTCGAGGCGGAAGAGATGAAGGTGGAGCTGGAGGGCGAGCGCATCCGTGCCTTGAGCAAGAACCTGCCGCCGGAACGCGCGCAGGCGGAGAACGTGGGGGTGCTGAAGTTTTCGCGGGAAGGCGCGCGGGTGCTCTTCGACAAGATGGAGGAACTGTTGGCGGGGGGCCAAGGGGAACGAGAGTTTTGTCCGTACGCGTTCGACGCCATCGCGCCTGCGCATCCGCTCTACGCTGTGCCCATCGAAGGCCTGCCGTGGATTGAAGTGGATTTCGTGGAGGACCTGAGGCGGGCGCGGGAGGAGGTCTGGCCGGCCATCCGGGCGCGCCGGGGGGCGCGAGAGGCGGCTGAGGTGTCGAGCGTGCTGCCGGCGGAAAACCCGTCGGCGGTGGTAGGCAACTAACAAAGGGAGCAACAAGAAGCGCAGAGGCGAGCGACCCACAGCCTGAATGCGACGTCCCAGGGTGAAAGTCCGAGGTACGGCGCTGCTCGTGGCTGCGTGCCTTCTGCTGACCGCCGTCCCGCTCAGCCCCGCCCAAGAACCCCCATCCGTTCCTGACCGCGTGCTGGGCCGGTTGGTGACGCCGGACAGCGGCCGGGTCTTGGTGCGCGAAGAGGAATGGCGCTGCGAGCCGCTCGAGGGCGGCGCAGCCGACGTGCGTTTGCTGGTTCTAGGCACGGAAAGCGAACAGGACGGCGCCGTGCACTTCCATCCCGTGGCGGCGCTGGCGTTTGACACGACGCTGGCCGGGGAGGAGCCCGGCCAGTGGATGGTGCTGTGGGTCTTCGGGCCGTCGCCGGCGGGCTGGCGGCGGAACCTGCAGGCTTTCCTTCCCTTTCCGGCAGGCGCGCCGACGACCTCAGAGGCGCGCGTGAAGAAACTCGAAGCGTACCTGGCGGGGCTGCGAGAGAGGCCGGAGGAAACGCCGCGGGCGGGGCCGGAGCCGGTTGTCCACCTGGCGGAGCTCGACAAATCTCGGCGGAGCCAGGGCGTGCTCGGCGGGTTGCGGCGCGGGCTGGCCTGGGCCGGGGTGGCGGGGCCGGCACAGTTCCTCTTCCGCAGCTACCTGCTGCGGCACAAGGACCGGCGGGAGCGCGATTTCCAGCGCGCCTACCTAGCCGTACAGTGGCTGGCCGACCTGCAGTTCCATGAAGGCCTCGACCCGCGCTGGGTGACGCTGCTGAACGACCTGCGCTTCTATCTTCTGCGCAACCGGTCCTTTTTCGGCCGCTTCCTGTCGCATGCCGATGCGGCCGACCTGGTCTATGGCTACGAGAGCGACAGCCGGCGGCAGTTGGGCAAGTCCTCTTCGTGGCTGCAGAGCGCGGCCAACGAGCACTACCTGCGCTACCAGCCCATCTACCGCTACACGGAGAACGGAGCGGGCTTTCCCATCGGAGGGGTGCTCTACTACGACCCGCAGCTCCGCGCCGAGCCCGACCCGGGCTGGTGGTCGGTGGCGAACCCCTTCGACCTGCCCTACAACCCGCACACGCACGCGGAGGTGCAGCGGCTGGCCAATGCCTATCCCGATGAGCTGATTCCGCTCGCCCTGTACAGCTTTCGCACAAACCTGACGATGCGGCCGACCATCGTGGTGGACTTTTTCGCGCCCAGCAATCCCCGCAAACGGGAGAGCACGCACCAGTTGATGCTGCTGGCCAAACAGTGGCTGGCCATCACGACGGGGCCGCTGAGCCTGGAGCGGATTCCCTACCAGGCGCTGGCGTGGTCGGCCAACAAGAAAGGCTTCACCTACCTGGTGGACAAAAGCGCGCGGCTGGGCGTGGAGGAGATGCGGCTGGCGCTGGAGTCGGGGCTCTACTTTGAGCCCGAGGTGCGGGAGGAGCTGCTGGAGCGGGTGGATCAGCGGGTGCTGAACCCGTTGGTGAAGGCCAGCCGGGAGCAGGAGGTGCTGGCGCACATCCAGTACGAAAGCCTGCGGGCGCGGGGGGCGGAAGCGGTCTGCCAGAGGGTCAAGGAGGTGCGGGCGAAGCTGCAGGAGCGCCTGAAGGTGCCGGAGAAGCTGACGGCGAGCGAGGCGCGGCGGGAGCTGGCGCGGCGGCTCGAGGCCTGGCACTACCAGGTGCGACTGGAGGACTTCGTCGCGCAGCCGCTCGACGATTTCGGCTCGCTCGGCTTGTTGACCGAACCGCTCGGCTACTTCCTCCGCGCCGAGCCGGCCGACGCGGCGCGGCTGGAAGAGGTGCTGGCCGAGCTCTACGCCAAGCTCTTCCGGCAACAGCTCCTGCTGCCCGAGGGGCGGCGGGTGGCGGAGCTCGACTCGGCGCTCGAGCTTGCCCGGCAGGTCTGGGAGCGGGTGTACGCGGCCGAGGGCGGCCGCGATTTCGAGCGGCGCCGCGCCCGGGTGGAGAGGGAGGAAGAGAAATGGCTGGCGCGGCTGGAGCAAAAGATCAGGGAGAGACAGGTGAAAGAGCTGCGGGGGTTCCTCGAGCAGAGCCACAAGCAGTTCACGGGGGCGCTCAAGACGGGCTGCGGGGCGGGGACGCCGCTGCCCTCGGAGCTGGAAGCGCACCTCTGGCTGCTGCTGGAGGTGCAGCAGGCAGCGCTGGGAGAGGAGCGGCTGCGGAGGGAATTCGAGCGGCAGCGGCCACGGCTGGAGCGGGATTTGCAGGCGTTGGAAACACAGTTGGCCCGGTGCCCGGAGGACGGGACTGAGACCTGGCAGGCGCAAACCCGGCGATCGTGCCTGGAGCTAGCGCGGGCGCTGCGGGAGCAGTTGGCGCCGCGAGCGGGCAAGAGAGTCGAGGGAGGCGGGTAGTGGCTGTTTCCACCAAGCGTGTCCTGCCGCGTAAGCCAGATTCACGTGTTGCAATGCGTCCTAACAGAGAAAAACGAAACGCGAAACGCGAAACTCGAAACTCGACGAGAGGCTACCAGGCATGGGGCAAGTGGCTGTTGATGGCGGCGCTGCTGCTTGTTGGCGCCGTAGCGGGTGTGCGGGCGGAGGAAGCAGAGCCGCGGGCTGGGGAGCGGCCCCGCCTGATCGTGCTCAAGGTGGACGGGCTGAGCCCGTTGCTGGTGGACGCACTGATGAACCCCGACGATCCGGAAAAACTCAACCGACTGACCGACCCGGAGGGTTTTCGCCGCGCGGTGGCGCTCGTGCGGCTGCGGAGCGGCCAGCAGGAGCTGCTGCCGAACCTGCGGCGGTACTTCTACGAGCAGGGGGTGGTGGCGGAGCAGATGTTTTCGGCCACCACGACGCTGTCGTCGATTGCCTGGGGAGTGATCGACACGGGACAACCGAGCATCGTCAAGCGACACATGACCTTCAACCGCAACAACGGCTTTCTGCGCTCGCACCTGGACGGTTTCCGCGACACGATGGAGTTCAGCCTGCGGCGGGGCCGGAAGACGAACGCGCTCTGGGAGCTGGACCAGGCGGGCGTGAGCTTGTTCGCCGACGCCTTCCAGCCACTGCGCCGCTACGAGACGCCGCAGATTTACTACCGGCTGACCCCGCGGGACTACCTAGTGGGGCTGGCGGAGGCGTACGGGACGGCCGGCAAACCGCTCTCGAACCCTTGGGGCATCGTGCGCGGCTATCTGGTGCGACAGGTGGAGGGAATGGACTATCCCGACTTTGCCGAAGACTACGTGGCCAGCCACCTGGCAGAGAAAATCCTCGAGCCGGGGGTGACGCAGGGCGAGCGCTACGACTACCTGACCACGCTTTTCACCGTCGACCACCAGCAGCACGTGGATCCGAACCCGGAGAACCTGGTGCACCGGCTGGTGCGACTCGACCGGCGGATCGGGCGCATCCTGCGGGCGGTGGAGCGGAGCCGACGGCGGGAGGCCACCGTCATCGCCCTCCTCTCCGACCACGGCTCGGAGTACGAGCCCCCGGCGATCCACCTGACCTTTCCGCTCACGCGCATCTTCCGCACGCGGTATTTCGGTGGGCACACGGCGGCCACGGTGATGGCGGAGGATTCCGGGCGCGCGCTCACCACGCCCATCCCGGGCGTGGACTACCCGCGAGTCTATGAGAGCCCGTTTTCGCCCTACGGGCGAGGGGCGGGCGGGGAGAGCGGCTATCCGACCGCGTTCATTGACAACTTTGGCAACTCACGCGCCGAAGTGCACCTGCGCCACAACGACCTGAACCGGCTCCACCTGCTGCTGGCGCGGCGGCGCAAGCTGGAGGAGGAGAACCGGCAGCGGCTGCGCGAGCGGCTCCAGGAGACGCTGGGGGCGGTGCGCGAGTGGCTGGAGCCGGAGCTGGCGCTCTACCGGGATTACACCGAAGCGGTACGCAGTTGGCTGCCGAACCTGAAGCAGCGGCGCGACCCGTACTGGCGGGATGCGGCGGCGCGGCTGGAGGCCGAAAACGAGCTCGACCGTGCGCAGGTGCGCGCGTTGGGACGGCTGGCCGAACTCTGCCAAGCGGCCGACCCGCTGGCCTGGCTCGAGGAGCGCAACCCCTCTGTTTCTGACCTGATTCCCAAGAAGTATTTCGGCCCGCGCAATTCGGTCTTCCAGCTCCGGCATTACACCATCGGGCTGGATGACAATGTGGAGTGGGTCGAGACCACGGTGGACCAGCAAGGCTGGCCGGCGCCGATGGACTACATTTACGTGCTGAGCCACTACCGCGCGCCCAATCCGCCCCTGAGCCAGGAGCCGAACCCGGTGGATGTGATTGTGCGCTCGCTGCCGGTGGAGGCGGTGCAGGCGGCGCTGCGGGAGCGGGGCTGGCGCGACAATGAGGTCGAGCTGCGGCAGGCCATCTGGATTGTTTCGACCGCGCAGCACAATCGGCGCAAGGGCGGCGAGGCGCTGCTGCTGGAGGCGACGGACGGGCGGCTGCGCTACATGCCCATTCGCAACCTGGAAGAAACCGGCGAAGGGCGCATCGTGTTCGAGACGCACAACGAGCTCGACCCGCTGGGGCTGCTCTACGACCCGGGCTTTCGCGTGCCCGAGGGCGTGCCGGCGTTCTGGTGGCTGGAGGGCTTCCACAGCCGGCGGGCGTGGCTGGAGGCGGTGGCGGACACCTACTATACCTCGGCGCCGCTCATCTTCGCCGACATCGCCGGCTTTCACGCGGACGCCTTCCTTGAGAACCCGGAGTTTCGGCGGACGCTGGCCGGGTTCCCCTCCGAGGAGATGAAGCAGCGCTACCTGCGCGGGCTGCGGTGGAAGTACGCCTCGCAGCAGCCCGACCTGCTGCTGTGGAGCAGCTACCTGTGGAATTTTTCCTCCAAGAGCCAGACCTCAGGCGGCAGCCACGGCGGGCTGACCGAGCGGGTGACGCGGACAGCGTTCATGCTGTGGGGCGGGGGGCAGTTCGGCCTGCCGGCGGGGACGCGGATCGAGGAGCCGGTGACGACGCTCGACATCGCGCCGACACTGGCGCGGCTGCTGGGGATGCTGGATGAGCAAGGACGCGTGGTGCGGCAGCCGGGGGCGGTGCGCGAGCGGCCCTTCCTGCCCTTTGCGGGTGAGCCGCTGCCGGTTGGCGAACCCTTCCTGGCACGGCCGGCCGAGCCGCTGCGGCCGGTGGCGCGCACGGCAGGGCCGGCGAAGGCCGACTGAAGCGACTCGCGACCTTTCATTAGTCACTGAGACACAGAGTCACAGAGGTTTTGAGCAGTCTTAGTCCTCTGCGCCTCAGTGTCTCTGTGGCCAACCCCCAGATTCTCGTTTACAGCGGTGGAGATTCTCACTAGGCTACCTTGTTTTTCTATCCCGAGAGAGCGGCGAGAAGGCGCGATGCGAAGAGTGGAATGGATCTTTTTCGCCCTGGGCGCGGCGCTGTTCGTCGTTTTGCTCGACCGGATCGGCTGGGGCGAGGTTCTGGGGCGGCTGGAGGAGGTGGGGTGGTCTTTCCTGGTGGTGCTGGGGGTCAGCGGCGGGCGCTATCTGGCGCGGACGTTGGCGTGGCGCTACGCCTTCGCGGCCGAACGCGAGCTACCGTCGTTCGGCGAGATGTTCCGGGCGCGGCTGGCGGGGCAGTCAATCGGCTACCTGACGTTTGCCGGGCCGCTGTTGAGCGAGCCGACCAAGGCGGCGCTGCTGCGGCAGCAGTTGCCGCTGGGGGTGGGGCTGGGGAGCGCGGTGCTGGAAGCCGGGGCCTACACCGCGACCTCGCTTCTCGTCATGGTGGCCGGGCTAGTGCCGGCGCTGCTTTATGTGGCGATGGAGGAGCGGGTAAGGCGGCTGGGCTGGATCATGGTGGGGTTGTTCGTGCTGCTGTGGGCCGTCGGACGGGTGCTGCTCCGGCGACGGGTGCGAGTGATCGCCGGGCTGCTGAGCGCGCTCGAGCGCACGCCGCTGCGGAGGTGGGTGGAGCGGCGGCGGCAGCCGCTGGAGAGCGCCGAGGCACAACTGCTCGAGTTCTACGCCGCGCATCGGCAGCGCTTCCGCTGGATGTTCTTCTGGGACGTGGTGTCGCAGGGGTTGGGGCTGCTGGAGACCTACATCATCCTGTGGGCGATGGGGCTGCGGCTGGGCGGGGTGGAGGTGCTGATGGTGGAGGCGCTGAGCAAGGTGCTCAGCGCATTGTTCTTTTATGTACCGGGGCGCATCGGGACGGACGAAGCGGGGCAGGCGGTGGTTTTCGGCGAGCTGCTGGGCTACGGGCCGGCCTGGGGCGTCAGCCTGGCGCTGGTACGGCGGCTGCGGGCGATAGTCTGGACCGCCGTGGGACTGGTGTACCTGGCGCGGTACGCAGTTCGGGGACGTTCTAGCAACGGCTAGGCAGCACGCCCGGTCGCCAGGCAAGCGAAAGCCGCTGCCTTGCCCTATAATGATGAGACGCGCGGAGCGAACGCGGCGGAGACAGGAGAGCTGATAGGTGTGCGGGATTTGCGGGTTCGTAGGCCGACAGGATGACGAGCTGCTGCGCCGGATGACCCGCACCCTGGTGCACCGCGGGCCCGACGACGAAGGCTTTTTCAGCAGCCCGGAGGCCAGCCTGGGCTTCCGCCGCCTGAGCATTATTGACCTCGAGACCGGCAACCAGCCCCTCGCCAATGAAGAGGGGACAGTCCGCGTGGTTCTGAACGGGGAAATCTACAATTACCGGACGCTGCGCGAGGAACTGGTGTCGCGGGGTCACAGCTTCGCGAGCCACGGAGACGTGGAAGTCATCGTGCACCTCTACGAAGAATTGGGCGAAGGGTTGCTCGGGCGGCTGCAGGGGATGTTCGCCTTCGCGCTGTGGGACGAGCGGCGGAAGCGGCTGCTGCTGGCGCGCGACCGGCTCGGGATCAAGCCGCTCTATTACTGCCAGCAGGGGCGGGAACTCTATTTCGCCTCGGAAGCGAAGGCAATTCTGGCGAACCGAGACTTCCAGCCGCGGTTGAACCGCCAGGCGGCGGGACTGCTGCTGCGATATCTCTATCTGCCGGGAGCGAACACGTTGATTGAAGGGATCAAGCGGCTGCCGCCGGGTTACTGGTTGAGCTGGCAGGACGGGCAAGTCCGCCTCGAGCCGTACTGGGAGGTGCGGCTGGAGGCGCAGCGGCCGATCAGCGAGGCGGAAGCCATCGCCGGCTTTCGGAAACACTTCGAGGAAGCGGTGGCGAGCCACCTGGAGAGCGACGTGCCGGTGGGGGCATTTCTTTCCAGCGGGGTGGATTCGGCGGGCGTGGTGGCGCAGATGGTGCGGGTGCTCGACCGCCCGCCCATGACTTTCACCGTGGGGCTCGAGGGCCCGCTGGACGAGCGCCCCATCGCCCGGCGGACGGCGGAACATCTTCGCACCGACCATCACGAGCTGGGCGTGGATCCGGGCCGGTTCGCCGAAGACTTGCCGCGGATGATCTGGCACCTGGAAGAACCCACGCCCATCCCGTTCCTGCCGCTTTATTACCTCTCCCAGTTTGCCAAGAAGCAGGTGAAGACCGTGCTGCTGGGGGAAGGGTCGGACGAGCTGTTCGCCGGCTATCAACGGCTGCTGCCGTTCGCGCCGCGTTTCTGGTTCGTTCCGCGCGAGGTGAAAAAACGGATTTATCTGCGCGCGCTGCACACGCTGGAGTCGGCGGCGCGGGGCAACGGCGAGGGCGGTACGAAGGCGGTCGGCGACCCGCTGGTGCCCTTCCTGCGCGACCGGGCGGCCAGCCCGCTCAAGGCCATCCTGGGGTACGAGCAACGGTACGAACTGCCCGACTACCAGCTCCACCGGGTGGACCGGATGACGATGGCGTGGGGGTTGGAGGCGCGCGTACCGTACCTCGACTACCGGCTGGTGGAGTACGTGAATTCGCTGCCCGACGAGATGAAAATCCGCGGCCTGCGGCGCAAGTACCTCCTGCGGCGGGCGCTGGCGGGGATGGTGCCGGCGGAGATCCTCGAGGAGAAGAAGAAGCGGGGCTTCGGCGATCCGTTCCGGCAGTGGTTCTCGAACGGGCTGCTGGAGGTGGCGCACCGCTTTGTGAACGAGAAGGTGGTGCGGGAGCGAGGGTTGCTGAAGCTGGAGGTGTGCCGGCAGGTGTTCCGGCCGCGGCGGATGCCGTGGGCGCAGCGGAGCGCGGGGAATCAGATTTTTCTTTTGCTGATGCTGGAGATCTACTGTCGGCTGTTCCTCGATTCCACTCCGCGAGAGAGTATAATGGCAGTCTATGGCTGAGAACGCCCATCGCCGATTGCTGTACCACGCGGTGCTGCCGCACCATTATGTCTTCTTCCGCCCGGTCTATGAGCGGCTGGCGGAAGACGAGCGGCTGGAGTGGTACTGGTCGGCGAACTTGCTGGGGTGGCGGCTGAAGAAGCACGTGCTCGATCTGTTTCCGGTCAAGGGGAAGAAGGTCAGCTCGCTGCTCTCCGGCGCGCGCAGCTACGACATGCTGCTGGCGCCGGTGTATCTGAAGTTCGACGTGGCGCCGCGGGCCCGCCTGCGGGTGCAGGTGTTCCACGGCGTGGCCATCACCAACTGCTTCCTCAAGGCGGATATCAACGACTACGATAAATTCTTCATGATCGGGCCCTACATGGTGCGGCGGTTGGTCGAGAAGGGTTTTTTGCGGGAGGACGATCCGCGCATCGAGATGATCGGGATGCCGAAGCTCGACCGGCTGGCGCGGGGCGAGATCGACACGGAGGCGGTGCGGGAAGAGCTGGAGCTCGATCCAGAGGTACCGGTGGTGCTCTACGCGCCCAGCGGGACGTACTCTTCGATTACGACCAACGGCCTCGGAGCCATCGAGCGGCTGCAGCAGATGCCCATCAATCTGCTGATCAAGCTGCACGACACCAGCCTGGACTTCCGGCGGAACAAGAAAGATTGGCTGGCGCAGGTGAAGCAGCGCGCGGGGGGGCAGGTGCGGGTGGTGGAGGGGTTCGACATCGTGCCCTACCTGGCGGTGGCTGACGTGATGATTTCCGACTTCAGCTCGGCGGCCAACGAGTTCCTGCTGCGCGACCGCCCGCTCGTGTTCCTGGCCACGCCGGAGAAGTATGAGATCAACAAGGAGCGCTGGGACACGGAAGTCTGGGGGCAGAAGACGGGCGTGGTGGTGAATTCGCTCGACGAGTTGGAGGCGGCGGTCGAAGACGCGCTGGCGCAGCCGGAGCGGATGAGCGAGATCCGGCGGGCGGCGGCGGCCGACATTTTCTATCAGCCCGGCACGGCCACCGAGCGGGCCGTGGACAAAATCTACCACCTGCTGGAGCTAGAGACGCCTGTCGCCGCAGCGTGAAGGCTCCCGGCGGCATTCAGGGGATTCTTCGCTCCGCTCAGAATGACAGTCTTGGGAGGGAGGGGCCGGTGCAGGGGATCCTTCGCTTCGCTCCCTTCGCTCCGAAGTTTCGGGGCTCAAGGCAAGCAGGATGACAGACAGAAAAAAAGGTGAGACGAAAGAGGCGATGGTTCGCACCGCTGTCCTGATCAACCTGACGCGGGCGCCGGCCGAGCGGCCGCTGCGGCTGGCCGGGCTGCCGCTCGTGCTGCGCAACGTGCTGGCGGCACAGCAGGCGGGGATCGAAGAAATCCTGGCGGTCGGGGGCGAGGACCCCGGGCGGGTGCTGCGGGACCGGCGGGTGAAGTTGCGCTGGCGCTGGGTGCGCTCGCAGGCGGCGGATGAAGTCAATGCGGTGCGGGTTGCGTGCAGTGAACTACGAGAAAATGCGGTTTTGTTTTTTGCCGATTCTGCCTTCGACGCCCGGGCGCTGGAAGAGTTGAGCCGGGCGGGGCTCGATGGGAAATTGCTGCGGGTGGCGCGACGGGCGGAGCTGGCGGAGGAATTGGAGCCGACGGGGGCGAGCCTCTACCTGTGCAGCCACGAGTTGGTCGGGGCGCTGGAGGAGCGAAAAGCAGATCCCTCGATTTCGTCCCGTCCCGAACCTTCGGGACGGGACTCCGCTCGGGATGACAACCAGGTGGTTGCGTCCGAGGGACGGCTGGCGGAGCTAGTGGCAGGGTTGCGACAGCGCGGGCTGGCCGACAGCGTTGCGGTCGCCGGACGGCTCTGGTCCCGGGTGAGCAGCCGGGCGGCACTGCGGGCGATTCACCGCGAACTTACGCATTTCAACCTGAAGCCCTCCGACGGCGTCTTCGCGCGCTTCAACAAACTGGTGGTGGCCGAGCCGCTGATCCGGCTGGCGCTGAAGACACCGGCGACGCCGAACTTCATCACCGGGCTGGGGCTGGTGTTGGCGCTGCTCGCGGCGGCGGCGTTCATCCAGGGGAGCTACGCGTGGAGCCTCGCCGGAGCGCTGCTGGCCTACGCCTCGGCGATGATGGACCACGTGGATGGGATGGTGGCGCGGCTGAAGTTTCTCGAGTCGGAGTTCGGGGTGTGGTTCGAGTCGGCGGTGGACTACGCCAGCTACTTTGCCATCTTCGTCGGCCTGGCGCTGGGGCTCTACCGCGAGACCGGCTTTCGCTACCACCTGGTGGTGGGCGGGCTGTTTGTCTTCGGCACTATCGTGAGCTTCGTCGTGATGAGCCGGCAGCGCAAACTCGCCAGCGCCGACAACCCCACCGATTATCCCAACCGCATCCACGCGCGGCTGGAAGCCGAGAGCAAGAACTTCTTCCACTGGTTCACCCGCAAGTGCTACTTCCTGACCCGGCGCGCCGTGCTGCCATACGTTATTCTGCTCTTCTGCCTGCTCGACCTGCGGGTGCTGTTGCTGGGCTGCGTGGCGTTTGGCTCCAACCTGGTCTGGCTGCTGACGCTCTACAACAACCGCCTGTTCCGCCCGTCGCCCCGGGCCACCGCCGAAGCCGACTGAAGCAAGCCTGCTCAGCCACAAAGACACAAAGGCACAAAGAAGAAGGCAGACAAGAATGTCTGCCCCACCGAGAGAGTAAGCGACAGAAAAAGCAGATTCCTCGCCGCCCCTTCGACTGCGCTCAGGGCAAGCTCGGCGCGCAAGGGCTCGGAATGACAACAGCTGGGACGTTTCTTGCGCGAACGTCAGGACCAGCCGCCGAGGATTAGCAATCTGCTTCACTCCTGAGCCAGGGGATCCTTCGCCCTGCGGGCTCAGGACGACAGACCCTTCGCGAATACCTCAGGGTAAACAGGAATGTCTGTCCTACTGATGGGAGAGGAGTGCGCGGTTGAGCGGCGGAGGCGGCGGGGGAGCCGAAAATCAGGTCGGGGATGGCTCGCAGAGTGCCCCGGACACGCCGTGTAGGGGGTGCTACACGGCGTGTCGGGAAGAGGCCAGGGGGAGGGTAGCGGCCGTGGGTTCCGGGCGGTTTGGCGGCGACTCGAAAACTACACCGCAGAGGCGCAGAGGACGCAGAGGCACCAAGCACCAGGCACAGACTGTCACCCAGAGGACACATCCTTCGCCTGCCTGCGGCAGGCTCAGGATAAACAGGATAAAGAGGACACAGAGAAGCCACAGAGGTTTTTCCTGTGCTTCCTAATGCTTCTTGGGTAGTGAGTCAATTTGAGTTCAGCCCGGCGGCTCCCGCCGCTGGGAACCCTGTGGCAGGAGCCACAGGGCTGAACATCAAAGGTGCGAACGCGGCAAGATGACCCGCTACCGCTTCCTGTGCTTCGGGCGCCGACTGCGTTATACTTTCGGGCTGGGGAGCCTCGAGAGGCCCGAACGAATGAGCAAAGCAGCACGACTGCGCGAGCTGCTGGCGCGCCCGCAGCCGACCCTGCTCGTCGGCGCGCACAACGGCCTGACGGCCAAGCTCGCCGAAGAGGCGGGCTTCGACGCCGTCTGGGCGGGCGGGTTTGAAATCACCGCCGCGCGCGCCATGCCCGACGCCAGCGTGCTCACCATGGCCGAGCACCTCGAGGTCACCAGCCAGATCAACGACGCCACCGAGCTCCCCGTGGTCGCCGACTGCGACAACGGCTTCGGCAACGCCATCAACGTCATGCGCCTGGTGC
>JACPRL010000136.1 GCA_016189965.1 Acidobacteriota bacterium
ATTCTGGACCGGCCCGCTGAGCAGCGGCCGCGTGTGGTCGAACAGCCGCTTCAGCAACTCCGCCCGCGGCCCGATGAACTGTTCCATCAGCACGGCCTCCGGCAGCCGCAGGCTCTCCACGGTGTGGGTGGTGAGGAAGCCGTCCTGGACGTTGAAGAAGGGCGTCTCGGAGTCTTCGGCGGCACGCCGGGCGATGAGCGCCAGGTCGGCGGCTTCCTGGGCGTTGCGCCCGAAGAGCATCCCCCAGCCGCAGTCGGCCACGGCCATCACGTCGTCGTGGCCGCAGTGGATGTTGAGCGACTGGGAGGTGAGCGCGCGCGCCCCGATGTGGAAGACGACCGGGAGGCGCTTGCCGGAGATGACGTGCAGAACTTCTTTCATCAGCACCAGGCCCTGGCCGCTGGTGAAGTTGGTTACGCGGCCGCCGGCGAGCGCGAAGCCTTCGCAGGCCGAGGCCGAGCTGTGCTCGGATTCCGGCTCGAGGAAGAACAGCCGCTCACCCCAGAGGTTGTGTTTGCCCTTGGCCACTTGGGCCTGGAAGCCATCGCCCATCGGCGTGGAGGGCGTAATGGGATAGGCGCAGGCACCCTGGGCGATGTGGGTCTCGACCCAGACCACGGCCTCGGAGCCATCGGCGGTGGCGGCAATGCTGGGGAAGGCAGCGACCTGCTCGCCAATTGAATCTTCTGTTGTGTAGACCAGTTGCTTTGTCACCAGTTCCCTCCGCCGAGCGAACAAGCAATCGGCTGGCCGGGGGCGGCGGAGAAAGAGGCGCGGCTAAGTTCGCACGGTTCAACAAGAAGCGGACAGCGGCTCTGGTGCCGTTTTCGGGCAGGAGGCGGCGGTGGGCTATTTGGCGCAAAAAGCGCTGGGACTGCCGCACCTTTCGAGCAGCGACCCGGAGACTGCCCGGAGGGCTCTCAGCGCTAACTTGCTGGAAGTGAAAGAGGTAGAAGACAAGTCCTGCTGGTCGGCACCCGGCCCGCCAATTGCTTCGCCGTGTTGTGGCGGTTTGGTCTGCGGCCGCCGAGAGGAGAGACCGACGGATGGCTCACAACCCGAAAACGAGGACAGCGGAAGAGGCGCTGCGCTGCGTGAAGAGCGGCGCGCGGGTCTACATCCATTCCGGCTGCGCCACCCCGGAGCCTTTGGTGCGGGCACTGGCCGCCCGGGCGCCGGAACTCAACGATGTCGAGGTAGTACATCTGCTGACCTTCGGGCAGGCCGATTACATCGGCCCGGAGATGGAGGATCATTTCCGCCACCGGGCGTTCTTCATCGGTTCAAACGTGCGCGAGGCGGTGAATGCCGGCCGGGCCGACTACGTGCCCATCTTTCTCGGCGAGATCGAGCGGCTGTTTTCCAGCGGGGCGAGGCCGATTGACGTGGCGCTGATCCAGGTGTCGCCGCCCAACGCGCACGGCTTCTGCAGCCTGGGGGTGGGCGTGGACACGACACTGACGGCGGCCAAGTGCGCGCGGGTGGTCATCGCCGAGGTCAACCAGCAGATGCCGCGCACGCTGGGCGACTCCTTCCTGCGCGTGGATGACATTGACTACCTGGTGCCGACCGACCGACCGCTGCTCGAGCTGCCCCGGCATCCGATGACCGAGCTGCACCGCGCCATCGGGCGCAACGTCGCCGGGCTGGTGGAAGACGGCGCGTGCTTGCAGATGGGCATCGGGGGCATCCCCGACGCCGTCCTGTTCTACCTGCGCGACAAGAACGACCTCGGCATCCACACCGAGATGTTTTCCGACGGCATCATGGAGCTGGTGAAAGCCGGGGTGGTCACCTGCGAGCGGAAGAACTTCCACCCCCACAAAATCATCGCCAGCTTCGTGCTGGGCAGCCGGGCCTTGTTTGATTTCGTCCACAACAACCCGCTCATCGAGCTCCACCCGGTCTACTACACCAACGACCCGTTCATCATCGCCCGCAACGACCAGATGGTGGCCATCAACGCGGCGGTGCAGGTGGACCTGACCGGGCAGGTGTGCTCGGATTCGATTGGGCGGACGTTCTACAGCGGCTTCGGCGGGCAGACGGACTTCATCCGCGGCGCCGCTCGCTCCCGCGGCGGCAAGCCGGTCATCGCCCTGCCCGCGACCGCCCGGGACGGCAGCGTGTCGCGCATCGTGCCGCTGCTCGACCCGGGCGCCGGCGTGGTGGATACGCGCGCCGATGTGCACTACGTGGTGACCGAGTTCGGGGTGGCCTCCCTGTTCGGGAAGTCGGTGCGCGAGCGGACGCGCGAGCTGATCCGCATTGCGCACCCCAAGTTCCGCGAAGAACTCACCGAGTGGGCCATCCGCGCCCACTACCTGCCGGCCGCCGAGGCGGTGAGCGTGGAGCGTGCCGCATGAGCGCCGTGGAGAAGATAGACCGCGGGTTGGTGGAAATCAATCAGGAGGAGTGCAAGGGCTGCGGGCTGTGCGTCGAAGCCTGTCCACCCCGGGTCTTGCGCTTGGCGGAAGCCCTGACTCGCTACGGGGTGCATCCGGCCAGCTACTCGGGCCAAGGCTGCACGGGCTGCGGGATCTGCTTCTTTGTCTGTCCCGAGCCAGGAGCCATCACCGTGCTCCGGGCCGCGGCCCAGAAGCCCGAGGGCGAGGAGATGCGGGCGGCGGCCTGAGCGCCGCTGGAACGAGCTTATGGTGCGACAACTCATCAAGGGCAACGAGGCGATTGTCAAGGCGGCCATCCTGGCGGGCTGCCGGGCGTTCTACGGCTACCCCATCACCCCGGCGAGCGAGATCGCCGAGGCGGCGGCGCTCTACATGCCGCAGGTGGGGGGCGTGTTCATCCAGGCGGAGAGCGAAGTGGCAGCCATCAACATGGTCTACGGGGCAGCGGCGGCTGGCGTGCGGGCGATGACGGCTTCGAGCGGCCCCGGCATCAGCCTGATGCAGGAGGGCATCAGCTATCTGGCGGGGGCGGAGCTGCCCAGCGTGGTCGCCGACATCATGCGCGGGGGGCCGGGCCTGGGCAATATCGCGCCGGAACAGGGCGACTACCACCAGGTGGTGAAGTGCGGCGGGCACGGCAACTACCGCACGCTGGTGGTGGCGCCGAGCTCGGTGCAGGAGATGTTTGACCTTACCTTGCTGGCCTTCCGCCTGGCCGATGACTACCGCAACCCGGTCGTCGTGCTGGCCGACGGCTACATCGGGCAGATGATGGAATCGGTCGAGTTCCCCAACCAGGTGGTGCGGCCGCCGGAGAAGAGCTGGGCGGTCCAAGGAACCGCCGAGACACGCAAGAATCTCGTCACCTCTATCTTCCTTGACCCCGATGAGCTCGAAGCGCACATCCAGAAGCTGGAGGCCAAGTACCGCCGGGCGGAGCAGCGGGAGGCGCGGGCGGAGCACTGGCGGATCGAGGACGCAGAAATCATCCTGGTGGGCTACGGCATCGTGGGGCGGATTCTGAAGGCGGTGGTCGAGCAGGCGCGGGCGCAGGGGCTGGCGGTGGGGTTGCTGCGGCCCATCACGCTCTATCCGTTTCCGGTAGCGCCACTGCTGCGGCTGAGCCGGCAGGCGCGGTTCTTCTTCGTGGTGGAGCTGAGCAACGGGCAGCTTCTCGACGATGTGCGGCTGGTGCTGGAGGGGCGGACGCCGGTGGAGTTCTACGCCCGGGTGGGAGGCAACGTCCCCTCGGCCGAAGAGGTGCTGGCCATCCTGCGCCAGCGCGCCGAGCGCTACCCGGTGACGCGGGTGCCGGCAGAAGGGGTGACCTGCTGTGGCTAACTACACGGTGACGCACGCCAAGGCCGCCAGCTTCTACGACCGGTATTTCCGCAAGTCGGACCTGCAACACCAGACGCACTACTGCGCCGGCTGCGGCCACGGCGTGGCCCACAAGCTGGTGGCGCGGGCGATTGACGAGCTGGGCATCCAGGACCGGACGATTTTCATCAGCCCGGTGGGCTGCTCGGTCTTCGCCTACTACTACATTGATGTGGGCAACATCCAGGTG
>JACPRL010000137.1 GCA_016189965.1 Acidobacteriota bacterium
AGCTCCCTTCGGCTGCGCTCCCTTCGACAAGCTCAGGGTCTCCGCTGCGCTTCGACAGGGCAAGCAGGATCTTCGCTGCGCTCCGACGGGTCGGCTATAATCGCGGGCGATGGGGACGCCGCTGAAAGTTCTGACGGTTTTTGGCACGCGGCCGGAGGCGATCAAGGTCGCCCCGGTCATCCAGCGGATGCGGGCCGAGCCGGAGCGGTTCGCTTGCCGGGTCTGCGTGACGGGGCAGCACCGCCAGATGCTCGACCAGGTGCTCGAGCTCTTCGGGCTCCAGCCCGACTACGACCTCAACGTCATGGTGCCCGACCAGACGCTCAGCTACCTGACCTCCCAGATGCTGGCCGAGGTGGCGAACATCATCGGCCAAGAGAAGCCCGACTGGGTGCTGGTGCAGGGCGACACGACGACGACGCTCACCGCTTCGCTCGCCGCCTACTACGCGCGCATCCCCGTGGCGCACATCGAAGCCGGGCTGCGCAGCGGCGACCCCTGGCGGCCCTACCCGGAAGAAATCAACCGGCGCGCCGCGAGCGCCATGGCCAGCCTGCACTTTGCCCCCACCGAAACGGCGCGGCAGAACCTGCTGGCCGAGGGCGTGCCGGAGGCGCGCATCCGCGTCACCGGCAACACGGTGATTGATGCGCTGCTCGACGTTGCCGCGCGGCCCTACGATTTCTCGCGTTCGCCGCTCTCGGGATTGCCGCTCGACAGCCGCCGCATCATTCTCGTCACCGCGCATCGCCGCGAAAGCTTCGGCGGGCCGCTGCGCAATCTGTGTCTCGCCATCCGCGGCCTGGCCGAGCGCTATCCCGACGACGTCCACGTCGTCTACCCCGTCCACCTGAACCCAAACGTGCAGCAGCCGGTGCGCGAGATTCTCGGCGCGCGCGCCAACATCTCGCTGCTCGAGCCGCTGCCCTACGAGCCCTTCGTCCACCTGATGCAGCGCTCGACGCTCATCCTCACCGACTCCGGCGGCGTGCAGGAGGAAGCGCCCTCGCTCGGCGTGCCGGTGCTGGTGATGCGCGACGTCACCGAACGCCCCGAAGGCGTGGCGGCCGGCGCCGCCCGCCTAGTGGGCACCGACCCGGAAAAAATCGTCGCCGCCGCCACCGAACTGCTCGACAACCCCGGGGCCTACCAGCGCATGGCGCAAGTCGCCAACCCCTACGGCGACGGCCGGGCCAGTGAGCGCATCCTCGCCGCCCTGCTCGAATTCCCCCGCGACCCCGCCAGCGCCGTTCCACCTTTTGGCACTTAATTCCTGTCGATGATATTGCGAATCCATGCGTTTTTTTGCTAACCGGAGATAGCCTGAACAAGTTGGACGGGCCTCGAGGGGACTGGCTATGGTAGGACGACTCCCCGGTTCGCCTCGGACGCGCGCGGCTGCTTTCCTTCTCCTGACCGCGGTCTGCGCGCTCATCGTCTACCGCTACGTCAACTTGACGCCCACGGTCGAGGGCGCTTTCTTCTTTTCCAGCGACGACCCGCAAGTCCAGGCCGACCGCGAAATCCATCGCATTTTCCCCACCCAGGCTCAACTGATTATTTCCGTGGCCGCGCCGGACATTCGCTCCCCCGCCTACGGCAGCCGCATCCAGGCGTTCGCCCTCGAACTGATGGCGCTGCCGGACGTGATCAGCGTGAAGGACATCCGCCACGGCCCCGACAATCTCCAGGACGCCTTCGACAGCCCGCTCTGGCGCCGCCTGTTGATTTCCGACGACGGGCGCTCCACCAACCTGATCGTCACGCTCACGGCGGAGAATTCCGCCGAGACGATTCCTCCGATGGAGAAGTTGATCGCAAAGTACGAAAGCGAGGATTTTCGCATTGCGGTCTCGGGGATCCCCTATGTGGTCGAGCAGATTCGGCGCCATTCGGCGCGCGACCTGAGGATTTTCAGCGCCGCCTCGCTCGTCCTCTTCAGCCTGCTGCTCGCGCTCATCTATCGCAGCCTCCCTCTCGTGGTCGGGACAGTCACCGCCTGCGTGCTGGCGGCCCTGCTGACTCTGATTGTCCAAGGCTTCACCCGGCTCGACCCCGGCGTCCTCCTGGCCAACGTGGGCACCATCGTCTTTGTGCTGGCGCTCTCGCATATCGTCTTCCTGGTGGCCAACTGGCGAGAGGCGGCCCGGGAGAATCCCACCGGCGGCGACTGGGTCGCCGAAGCCCTGCGACGCACGGGCCCGGCTTCCTTCTGGGCCATGGTGACAACGCTGCTCGGCTTTCTCAGCCTCTTCCTGGCCGAGGCCCGGCCGCTGCGCCAGTTCGGGCTCTCAGTCGCCGTGGGAGCGCTGATTGCCATCGGCTGCGCCTACCTGGTCTTTCCCTCATTCCTGGAGCTGGCCGCGCCCCGGCGCAAAGAAAGGGCGCCGGGGTTGGTGACTGAGGGCAGACGGCTGCTCGCCCATAGGCACAAGTGGCTTCTCCCGCTGTGCGGCTCCCTGGTCTTGCTCGGCTTCCTGGGGTTGCCTCAGCTCAACACCGACCCCAGCCTGCTCTCTTTTTTCGCTGCGGGCAGTCCTCTGCGCCAAGGCTTGGAGCGCATTGACCGCAGCGGCGGCAGCAGCCCCTTGGATCTGGTCGTACGCGACCCCCACGGCGCCAAGCTCAATACCGGCAAAGCCTTCGAGCGTCTGTGGGCGCTCCAGCAAGAGCTGGAGCGCGATCCCGCCGTGGGCGTGGTGATGTCCCTTCCCGTCCTGCTGGCGGAGGCCGACCGCGCGCCGCTTTCCTTCTTGCTCACCTAGGAGGGATTGCTGAAGAGGCTGGAGGAACCCCAGCAGGAGCGTGTGGCGCGCTCCTTCGTCAGCCCCGACCGCCAATACGCCCGCTTCATCCTTCGCATGCGCGAGGGGGGCCGACGGAAGAGCCGACAGGAGATCGTCGCCCGCATTCATCAAATCGTGCGCCGGCACGGGTTCGAACCGGCGCTCACCGGCGGGATTTACCACTTGGAAGCCAAGCTGTCCGAACTCGTGGCCACCAGCCTGGTGCAGGGATTCGCCGCGCTCCTGGGCCTTTTTGCCCTGATCACTTTTTTCGTCTCCCGTTCCCCTCGCGCGACCCTGGCGACGCTGGCGATGTTGGCCGCCGTGGCGGTTCTCTCGCTCGGCCTCGGAGCCTGGTCGGAGATGCCGCTCGATATCGTCTCCGGACCTTCGGCGAGCATCGTGATTGCCATCGGTATTGACGCCACCATCCACCTGCTTTTTCTCGTCCGGCGTCACCGCTGGCCGGTCACCCACTGGACGGCCTGGGTCGAGGCCCGCCGGCAGCTCTGGCAGCCCATCGCCGCTTCTTCCCTCATCGTCGCCCTCGGATTCAGCGTCTTCCTTCTCTCGGATTTCCCTCCCACGCAGCGCTTCGGCTTTCTGGTCAGCGCGGGAACCCTCTTGAACCTCGGTATGGTTCTCTTTCTACTTCCCCTGCTGGTGGCCCGCGAAAAATCAAACTAGTGCTGTTCTACCTCTCCACCCGCAGCCCTGTCTCAAGTCTGAGATCTGAAATTTGAGATTTCAAATTCACTGCGCTGCTGTGTCTCGGTGGCCAATTGTTTTATACTTAGGGCCGATTTCCCTAGTGACGCAGTGAAGCAACTGATTGCCAGCTACCGCAGCGGCGCCGTGCGCGTCGAGGACGTGCCTGTGCCCGCGCTGCGCCCGATGGGGGTGCTGGTCCGCAACGCCTTCTCGCTCATCAGCCCCGGCACCGAGCGCGCCCAGATCGAGCTTGCCCGCGCCAGCCTGCTGGAAAAAGCCCGCCAGCGCCCCGAGCAGGTGCGCCAGGTGCTGCGCAGCGCGCGGCAGGAAGGCTGGCTCACCACCTACCGCAAGGTGATGGACCGGCTGGACACGCCCGTGGGCGTCGGCTACTGCTCGGCCGGCCTCGTGCTCGAGGTCGGGAGCGACGTCACCGAATTCAAAGTCGGCGACCGTGTGGCTTGCGCCGGCGAAGGCCACGGCTCCCACGCGGAAGTGGTTTATGTCCCCAAGACCCTCTGCGCCCGCGTCCCCGAAAACGTGCCCCTGGATCAAGCCGCCGCGGCCCCGCTCGGGGCCATCGCCCTGGAGAGCCTCCGCCAGGCCAACGTGCAATTGGGCGAACGTGTGGCCGTGGTCGGATTGGGGCTGGTGGGCTTGCTCATCGTCCAACTGCTCGAAGCCGCCGGCTGCCACGTGCTGGCGGCCGATGTGGATCCCGCCCGGGTCGCGCTCGCCCGCCGACTGGGGGCGGCCAATGCCTGCGATGTCACTCACCTTGAAGCTGCTGCCAGCCAGGCAACTGGCAGCCGCGGCGTGGATGCGGTCATCCTCGCCGCAGCCACTCGGTCCGCCGAGCCGGTGGAGCTGGCCGGACGGGTCGCCCGCGAAAAGGGCCGCATCGTAATCGTCGGCGCCTTCCCCATCGAGGTCCCGCGCCGGCTCTACTACGAGAAAGAGTTGACTCTCTCCCTCTCCCGCGCCTTCGGCCCCGGGACCTACGACCCCGAAGTGGTCGAGCGCGGTCGCGACTACCCGTACAGCTACGTGCGCTGGACCGCTGGCCGGCACCTGGAGGAGTTTCTCGCTCAACTCGCCCGCGGGCGCCTCCGCGTGGATTCGCTCCTC
>JACPRL010000138.1 GCA_016189965.1 Acidobacteriota bacterium
CCTCTAGTCTGTCACCCTGAGCGAAGCGAAGGGTCTCCGGTGAGCCGCGGCGGTGGCTGGCCTGAGATGCTTCGCTTCGCTCAGCATGACAGTTGTTTGTTTCACTTCTGCCTGTTGCGTTCGGCCATCGAGGTTGGCATTCGCGCCCATTCCGCACTCAGGTTCTCAAAGAGCCAGACCCGGTCTTGAAACCGCTTCTAGTGTGTTGCGTGTCCGAGGGCGAAGCGGGCGGTGCCCGCCTTCGCTGAAGCTACGGCGAACAGGGGAGTGGACTGCTGACCCTCGCGGGGAGGACAGATTTCATCGTCCTGTGTGTAGGAGCGCAAATCGAGCGGTGCCGTAGAGGGCGGTTTTGTCGTTGAGGACGACGCGCACCGCCATGGCGCTCACCAGGGGGGTGAGCCGGCCCTTGGCGCGGAAGGCGGCGAGGAAGGTGCCGTCGGAGAGTTTGGGGAGAATCTTGGGAGCGATGCCGCCGCCGAGATAGACCCCGAAGGTGGCGAGGGCCTTGAGGGCGAGGTTGCCGGCCTCGGCGCCGAAGGCGGAGACCCAGAGGTCGAGAGCGCGGGCGCAGAGTTCGCTGCGGGCGTCGAGCGCCAGGCGGGAGATGGCCGCCGCGGGGTCGGCGGCCGTGGCGAGTTCCTTGCGCAGCCAGTCGGGCTCGGCGGAGCCCGAGTCGCGCAGGAACTCATAAATGCTCACCAGGCCTTTGCCGCTGACGATGCGGTCGAAGCTCACGTGGTCGTGCTGCCGCAGCAGGTAGCGCAGCAGGGCGATTTCGAGCTCGTTGCGCGGCGCGAACGTGGCGTGGCCGCCCTCGGAAGCCGAGGGCCGGTGCATTGTCCCGTCCCAGAAAAGAATGCACTCGCCCAGGCCGGTGCCGGGGGCGATGAGCGCGGCGTTGCCGCCCGGCTGCGCCTTCCCTTCCGCCAGGCAGTGTAGCTCGTCGTCCCGAAGTGTCGGGATGCCGTAGCCGGTGGCTTCGAGGTCGTTCAGCAAGGTAACCTCGGCGCCGACCACGCTTGAGAGCTCTTCAGCCTCCACCAGCGGCCAGGGGAGGTTGGGCGTGCGGCTGCGGTGCTCCACCACGGGGCCGGGCACGGCCAGGCACGCCCGCGTTGGCTTCTTCTTCGTCTGCGCCAGGAAGTCACGCAGCAGGTCCGCCAGGCTGGGATAGCCGCGGCTTGCCAGGCTGCGCTCTTCGACCGGCTGGCGGGGATCGCCTTTGGGCTCATAGAAGGCCAGCAGCGATTTGGTGCCGCCGATGTCACCGGCCAGAATCATGGCTCCGCCTCTGCCACAGCCAGGACGCGAACGTGCTTCAAGCGGCTGGCCGCGGCCGCGTCGGCCAGCCAGACGAGTTCTCCTTTGCGCGGGGCGACCTTCTGGGCCGGGAGGTGGCCGAGCGTGCCTTCGAGGGCTTCACGCAGGGCAGTGGCTTTGTCTTCGCCGGAAACGAGGAAGAAGATTCGCCGGGTGTGGTTGAGCACGGGCAGCGTCAGGGTGACGCGCGGGGGCTGGCCTGCACCCGCCCGTGCGGCCACCACCCAACGCTGTTTTTCCTCCAGCGCTGGCGAGCGGGGAAAGAGTGAGGCGGTGTGGCCGTCGGCGCCCAGGCCGAGCAGGATGAGGTCGAAGGCGGGTAGGCCCCAGCGGCGGCCGAAGTGACTCCGCAGCTCCTGCTCATAGGCCAGCGCGCTTTCCTCGGCGGAGGCGAGGAGCGGCACGCCGTGGATGTTCTTCGGGGGGAGGGGGACGTGGCGAAGGAGGCTTTCGCGCGCCATGCGGTAGTTGCTCTGCGGATGGTCGTGGGGCACGAGGCGCTCGTCGCCCCAGAACACGTGGAGGTGGTCCCAGGGAATCCGGTGCGCGAAGGGCGGGCTGGCTAGGAGCTCGTAGAGCCGCCGCGGGGTTGAGCCGCCGGCGAGCGCGAGGCGGAAAGGCCGCCGCCCGGAGGCTTCGATGGCGGCGAGGACGCAGCGAGCGGCCTCGCGGCTCAGGCTTTCGAGCTCGGCGCAAACAATGAGCGTACCTCGCACGAGGTTGTCCTAGCGTTTCTTCACCGCATGGCCGCCGAACTCCGCGCGCAGGGCGGCGATGAGCTTGGCGGCGAAGGAATCCTTCTGCCGGGAACGGAAGCGGGCGAAGAGTGCGAGCGCGATGGCCGGCACGGGCACGCCGCGGATGAGGGCTTCGCGCATGGTGCCGCGGCCGTAGCCGGAGTCCTCGACGTAGCCGCGAATGCGCCGGAGGTGAGGGTCGCGGGCGAGGGCGGCGGCGGTGAGCTCGAGCAGCCAGGAGCGGACGACGCTGCCGCGGTTCCACAGGCGGGCGAGTTGAGGGAGGTCGAGCTTGTAGTCGGACTCGGCCAGCAGCTCGAAGCCTTCCCCGTAGGCCTGCAGCAAGGCGTACTCGATGCCGTTGTGAATCATTTTGACGAAGTGGCCGGCGCCGCTGGCGCCGACGTGGGCGTAGCCGCCGCGGGGCGCGAGGGCGCGGAAGAGCGGTTCGGCGCGGCGGAAGGCGCGCGGGTCGCCGCCCACCATCAGGCAGTAGCCTTCTTTGAGGCCCCAGACGCCGCCGCTGGAGCCGACGTCGAGGACGTAGATGCCGTCCTCGCGCAGCGCCTTGGCCCGTGCGACCGAGTCGCGGCAATCGGAGTTGCCGGCGTCAATCACGATGTCGCCGGTTTTCAGATGGTGTTCGAGCCCGCGCAGCACCGCCGCCACGGGCGCGCCCGCCGGAACCATCAGCCAGACGATGCGGGGCGAGCGGAGCTGCTCGAGGATGCCGCCGAGGGAGGAGGCGCCGCGGGCGCCCTTGCGAGCGATGGCGCGGACGCGCTCGCTGTCCTGGTCGTAGGCCACCACGTCGTGCCGGCGGCGCAGCAGGCGTTCGACCATGGCGCGGCCCATCCGCCCCAAACCGACAAATCCGACCTGCATGATTCACCGCCTTCCTGTTGGCAGTCGTTGATTAGCGTGGTTGCGCACTAGGGCGAGCCGCGGCGCGCCAGGGTTTCTTTCAGTTCTTGAATTTCGTCGGCCAGGCGCTTCTGGCGGAAGGCCAGGTTGATCAGATAGCCGAGCAGAAGAATCCAGAAGAAAGCGTAGGCGAAGAAGAAATGCTTGAGGCCGATGGGCATGGGTTAGTGCTCCTAGGCCCGGGCGGTACGGCGCGCGAGTCGGGTGAGCTCAGCGCGCACGCACTCCAGGCGGTAGCGTTGTAATAGCAGGAGTCCGGCGAAGGTCAGCAGGCCGGCGAAGACCCACAGGACGCCGAGCAGCATGCGGGGGTCGAGGCCGGAGCTCTCGCCGCCCGCGATGACCGGCTGCGGGTGCTGGGTGCGCCACCAGCGGTTGGCCATGTAGACGATGGGCACATCGACGAAGCCGATGATGCCGACCACAGCGGCCAGCAGGGCGCGGCGGCTCTCTTCGGCGACGTAGTGGCGGACGAGGAGGTAGCCGACGTAAATCAGAAACAGAATCAGGGTGGTGGTCAGGCGGGCGTCCCAGGTCCACCAGATGCCCCAGACGGGCTTGGCCCAGAGCGGCCCGGTGACGAGGACGGCGATGCAGAAGACGACGCCGACTTCGGCGGCGGAGACAGCGAGCCAGTCGAAGTGGAGCTCACGGGTGATGAGGTAGGCGAGGCTGGCGACGAAAACGATGAAGAAAGCGAGGAAGGCGATGAAGGCCGACGGGAGGTGGATGTAGAAGATGCGCTGCACGGGCTCGACCTTGGCCATGGTGGCTTCCACCGGCGCGACCAGAAAGCAGTAGTAGAAGCCGCTCAGGAGGAGCACCAGGGACGCGGTCCCGAGCAGGAACGCCAGGCGGTCGAAGCGGCGGTCGGTCATCGGTTGATTCGTCTCATTCTTCCAGCACGTAGGGGAAGAGCAGCCAGCAAAGCACGGTGAAGATGATATCAAATCCGGCCAGGAACCTGAGCCAGAGGGCGGCGTCGGCCAGCGGGCGGTCGCTGAGCAGTACGGTGGTGGACTCGATGGCGGCGATGAGGACGGGGACGGCGAGCGGCAGGAGCAGCAGGGGCAGCATCAGCTCCTGCATGCGGGTGTTGGCGCTGACGGCGGAGAACATGGTGCCGAGGGCGGCGACGCCCCAGGTGCCGAGCAGCAGCACCAGCAGCATCCAGCCGGGGCGGGCCCAGAGGCTGAGGTTGAAGAAGACGCCGAAGACGGGAAGTAGGACGAGCTCGGCGAAGAGCATGAAGAGGGTGTTGCTGAGCAGCTTGCCGAGGTAGATGGCGCCGGGGTCGGCGGGGGCGAGGCGCAGTCCTTGCAGGCACTGATTCGCGGTTTCGCGGGCGAAGCCGCGGTTGAGTCCGAGGACGGCAGCGAAGAGAAAGGCGAGCCAGAGGAGGCCGCCGGCGATGGCGCGGGCCTGCTCGCTGGACGGCTCGAAGGAAAAGGTAAAGGCGACGGCGATGGTGAAGCCGAAGAGCAGGACGGCGGAGACGACGTCCTTGGTGCGGCGCTCGGCCAGGAGGTCTTTGGCGAAGATGGCGACGGTGGCGCGCAGGGTGCTCATCGGTCAGTTGGCCGCCTGGAGGCGGGCTTCGATTTCCTTCAGCCGCGCTGGCGGGTCGGGGAGGTCGAGGGCGAGGCGCCCGCGTTCGAGGAGCAGGGCGCGAGTAGCCAGCGGCAGGCTCTCGGCCGGGTCGTGGGAGCTCAGGATGACGGTGCGGCCGCTGCGGTGGCAGGCGGCGAGCCAGTCGAAGAGGCGGGCGCGGGCGGGCGGGTCGAGGCCGGTGGAAGGTTCGTCGAGCAGGAGCAGGCCGGGGCGATGGAGCCAGGCGCGGGCCAGCGCGACGCGCTGCTTCAAGCCGCGTGAGAGGCTGCGCACCGGGCTGCGGGCGCGCGGGGCGATGTCCATTTCGCCGAGGACTTCGCCGACGCGTTGGGCGGCGGCGTCGAGGGCGTAGAGGCGGGCGTAGAAGCGGAGGTTTTCTTCGACGGTCAGCTCGTCGTAGAGGAACGTTTCATGGCCGACGAAGCCGAGGCGTTGGCGGAACGCGGGTGGCAGGCGGCGGGCGGGCTGGTCGTCGAAGAGGAGTTCGCCTTCGGAGGGTTGCTGCAGGAGGGCGAGGATACGTAGCAGGGTGGTTTTGCCGGCGCCGTTGGGGCCGAGGACGACGACCAACTCGCCGGGTTGAACTTCGAGGTCGAGGCGGTCGAGAGCGACGAAGCGGCCGAAGTACTTGCTGAGCTGGCGCAGGTGGAGGCGGGGGCTAGTGGCCTCGGGCGGGAGGTCGGGGCTCGCGTGTGGCGGCATCAGCGCGGTGCTCGGCCGGGCGCAGGGAGTAGAGATAAACCAGACCCATCAGGAGAACGAACAGGGTCAGGCCGAGAATATACCACTGGGCGCGGTTGACGGGGTGAGGAATGATGCTGACGGTGGTTTCGGCGGCGGCCGGGGCGGCCTCGGCGGCCGGAGCCGCGAGGGCACGGGCGGCTTCGAGGGCGGCGGGGTCGATGCGGAGCTTCAATTCAAGGTCAGCGGGAGCGGCAAGCGTTACTTCGAAGATGCGGGCGTGAGGGACTTCAGTGGCGGCGGGCATCTCTTTCAGGTGAGGGCTCATCAGCTCGACCCCCTCGCGCGGGACAGCGAGGTGGCGGCGCGCAGCGGGCCGGGAGAGCGGGAGCCGAAGCGAGGCGGAGTCTTCGCTGATCGGCACGACGTAGCTAACCTGCACTTCGCTCTCGCCGGGGTAGAGGGGGAAGTGAACCACAAAGGTGTTTTCCCGCTCGGTGGACTGGGGCTGCTGGCGCAAGGGCATGCCGCCGGCGCGGCCAGCGGCGACCTGCAGGTCGCTGGCGGCGGCGGGTAGGGCAAAGCGGGCACTGCCCGCGTCGGGGGCGAAGGTGCGCGGGGGCCGGCTGCGGTTCGCGAAGGAGTAGAACTCGTTGAGGCGCAGGTGGCCGCGGTGGGGTTCGAGGAAGATGATGTGGGAGTCGAGCTGGACGTCGGCGGGGGAGGCGCCGGTTTCAAAGACCTCGACGTCGGCGGTGATGCGGCCGCCTTCGGCGAACATGGCGGGGCGGTTGTAGTTGACGCCCCGGAACGGCACCTGGACGAGGAAGCGCTCGTTGGGGTTGGCGGCGACGACGAAGCGGTAGCGGCCTTCAGAGTTGGTTTGAGTCTCGCGGATGGGGACCATCTGGCCGCGGAGGGCGAGCAGGTTGACGGATTGGCCGGGGACGGGTTGGCCGGTGGTGGCGTTGGTGACGCGGCCGACGATTTCGGCAGCGTCGGCCATCGCGGCCGAAACGAGCAGGAGCAGCAGCCCAGAAACGAGTGTGGCATAGTGTCGATGAGTGCCGGCGAGGCTGTTGCCAGCGGATTCTTCGCTTCGCTCAGAATGACAGGTGTTTAGTAAAGACTGGAGTCGGAGGATCACGGCGTTCCTTCCGGCGAGCGGAGCGGGGCACCGCAGGCCCCGCAGAAGCGGTTGTCGGGCGGGTTGTCTTTGCTGCAGCGCGGGCAGCGGCCCACCTTCGCCAAGGCTTCGGTGGGCAGGCCCGCGGACTCGGCGACGCTTTCGAGTTGATGCAGCAGGAGGGCGAGCTCTTCCTGGTAGCGGGCTTTCATCTGCTGGTAGTCGTGGTCGGAGAGCTTGCCCATGCGGAATTCGAGGTGGAGGTCGCGGAGGTTGTCGTAGAGGACGGTGCGCTTGTCCTCGAGGTATTCCCGCTCGCGTTCGGCGGGTGACTTGACGCGAACGGGCTCGGGGATGAGCCAGAAGACGTAGAGCAGGGCGGCGAGCGTGAGGGCGGCGCAGGCGAGGATGATCATGACCCGTTACTCCCGCGCCTACTGGAGTTGACGAGCAGAATAGAAGCTGCCGGCGGGGGAACCCGGGAAGGGTTCCCCTGCGACCCCTCCGCGGAAGCGTTACGCGCGACTTTTTTTTCGGCACGGCTGAAGCCGTGCCCTGACAGATCAGTAGAGGCGCTGCGCGCCGCATTTTTTATGTCAGCGCTGAAGCGCTGACCCGCCAAGACCCCGCTCGGGGCGACGTGTTGCGAGGACGGCTGCGGTGGCGGGGGATTCTCCGCTGCGCTCGGAATGACAAGCGCTGGGTGGGAAGGCCGGAGGTCCGTGGGCGTCATCACTGCTCCTCCAGGCGTTTGGTTTCCTGCTCGAGTTGGGCGCGGTAGCGGTCGAGGAGGAACTGGTCGGGCGCGGGGGCGGGCCGGCGAGCGTACCAGCGGCGGAGGACGCGGGTGACCAGCCAGAGGCCGAGGGCGAGAGCCAGGAAGGGCATCACCCAGGCGGCGAGGTTGAAGCCTTCGGCGGGCGGGGCGGCCAGAGCGGCGGGGCCGAACTGAGCGACCATGGCTTCGAGAACCTGAGGCTCGGAGAGGCCGGCGGTGAGCTTTTCGCGGATGGCGGCGCGCATGACGGGGGCGGAGGGGCATTCGAGGTGCGGGCAGAAGCTCAGGCCGTAGTTGCAGCCGCACTGGCAGATGAGTTTGTCGGAGACGCGGCGGTAGGCGGCTTCGTCAACCGGCGCTGGTTGTTGGGCAGGGAGAGGAAGCGGAAGGGCGAGGCAAGCGAGGAGCAGCAGAGCCATCAACCTCCTGCGCGCAGGCGGTGTCTTGGCTTCGCCCGGAAAAGCCTTGAGCGCACTGGTAGACCTGCTGAAGGGGGGCTTCGCCCCCCTGACAGACCCTTCGACTCCGCTCAGGGCAGGCAGGAATGTCTGTCCCACTGTTCTTCCTCTCCCTCCCTCCTGGATGTCGCGGCACCCTACGGCTCGGCTCAGGACAGTCCCGTGGGCTGAACCCATCGAGCAAGGCGTGCCCTCAGGGGCTAAAGCCCAGTTCTTGCTGGCTTCGTTGCGGCACGACTGAAGTCGTGCCCTGACGGCAAAGCGGATGACTTTAGGCGGGGACTTCATCGCGTTCCTTGGCCGGGGCGCGGCGGCGGGCGGGCCGGAGGGCCTCGGGCGGTTTGCTGGGAATGAGCGCGATCAAGGTGCCAAGCACCATCACGGCGCCGCCGAGCCAGACGAGGTTGACCAGCGGGTTCAAATAAATCTGGAAGACGGCGCGGCCGCTGTCTTCGGCCAGCCCGGCGAAGACGACATAGATGTCGGCGTTGAAGTGGCGGAGGAACTGGAGCGGCTCGGTGAGGCGGGGCCAGATGGCGACCTCGGTGGTGGGCTGCTGGCTGGCCTTGTAGAAGCGGCGCTCGGGGAAGAGCGTGGCGAGGAGGCGGCCGTCCTGGAAGACGTCAATGCGGGCGCGGCTGGAGATGTGGTTGGGGGTTTCGTGCTCTTCGAGGCCGCGGACGACGAAGCGGTAGTTGCGCAACGAAAGCTCATCGCCGGCGACAGCCTCGAACTGTTCGTGGGCGCCCAGGGCGTTGCCGACGAAACCGATGAAGAGCAGGGCGACGCCGAAGTGGATGACATAGCCGCCGTAGCGGCGGGTGTTGCGGCGGGTAAGCTCGACCGTGGCGGCGGCCCAGCCCGACC
>JACPRL010000145.1 GCA_016189965.1 Acidobacteriota bacterium
TGAGGCCGCCGAGCTGCTCGGTTGGGGCGACCGCGTCGGGGCGCTCGAGCCGGGGAAGTTCGCCGACCTGATTGGGGTGGAGGGCGACCCGCTGGCCGACGTCACGGTGCGGGAGCGGGTGAAGTTTGTCAGGCAGGGCGGGCGGGTGGTGCGCGACGATTTCCCGCGTATGCCGCAGCCAGCGGCGGCTGGGAGCGGGCGTTGAAGGGGCCGAGAGGCTAGAGTAAACTTGTAGCGAGCCCGTAGCTCAGCCGGTAGAGCATCTGCCTTTTAAGCAGAGGGTCCTGGGTTCGAGTCCCAGCGGGCTCACCAGCTCGGAGCGCTGGTGCGGAACGCTCCCGGGGCTTTGGGGGTCGCACCGGGGAGGATTGATGGGGACATTCGGCTGGAATCCGAGTCGCTACGGACTCGACCACCACGGCCTGCGCAACGTCGTCGCCCACTGGAACCTCCCCACTCCCGCCCTTTATGAGCACGTCATGCGGCGCAACGAAGCCGTGCTCGCCCACCTGGGCCCGCTGGTGGTGCGCACCGGCGACCACACCGGCCGCTCCCCCAACGACAAGTTCCTCGTCCGCGAGCCCTTGAGCGAAAAAAACATCTGGTGGGGCGACATCAACCGGCCCTTTGACCCCGAGCGCTTCGATGCCCTCTACGCCCGTCTCTGCCACTACCTGCAGGGGCGCGAAGTTTTCGTGCAGGATTGCTTTGCCGGCGCCGACGCCGAGTTCCGCATGCCCATCCGCGTCATCACCGAAAAAGCCTGGCACAGCCTCTTTGCTCGCAACCTCTTCATCCGCCCCGACGCGGCGCAGACCCACGAGCACGTCCCGGAGTTCACCATCCTCTCCGCCCCCGGCTTCAAGGCCGACCCGGAGCACGACGGCACCCGCTCCTCCACCTTCATCATCGTCCACTTCGGCCAGAAGCGCGTCATCATCGGCGGCACCGCCTACGCCGGCGAAATCAAAAAATCGATCTTCACCATCCTGAACTACCGCCTGCCGCTGCAGTCCGTGCTCTCCATGCACTGCTCGGCCAACATCGGCGCCGCGGGCGACGTGGCGCTCTTCTTCGGCCTCTCCGGCACCGGCAAGACCACGCTCTCCACCGACCCCGAGCGCCGCATGATCGGCGACGACGAGCACGGCTGGACCGAGCGCGGCGTCTTCAACTTCGAGGGCGGCTGCTACGCCAAGGTCATCCGCCTCTCTCCCGAAGGCGAGCCGGAAATCTACGCCTGCACCCGCAAGTTCGGCACCATCCTCGAAAACGTCACCATTGATCCCGTCACTCGGCGCCTCGACCTCGACGACGACTCGCTCACTGAAAACACCCGCGCCGCCTACCCGCTCACCCACCTCGACAACATCGAGCCCTCCGGCACCGGCGGCCACCCGCGCAACATCTTCATGCTCACCTGCGACGCCTTCGGCGTCCTGCCGCCCATCGCCCGCCTCAGCCCCGCGCAAGCCGCCTACCACTTCCTGGCCGGCTACACCGCCAAGGTGGCCGGTACCGAGCGCGGCATCGTCGAGCCCAAGACCACCTTCAGCCCCTGCTTCGGGGCTCCCTTCATGGCGCTCCACCCCAGCGTCTACGCCAAGATGCTGGCGGAAAAAATCGCCCGGCACAAAGTCAACTGCTGGCTGGTGAACACCGGCTGGACCGGCGGCCCCTACGGCGTGGGCCAGCGTATGAAGCTCGGCTACACCCGCGCCATCATCCGCGCCGCCCTCGCCGGCGCGCTCGACGCCGTCCCCACACTCGCCGACTCCATCTTCGACCTGAAAATCCCCCGCCAGGCCCCCGGCGTCCCGAGCGAAATCCTCCTGCCCGAAAACACCTGGCAGGACAAGGAAGCCTACCGCGCCAAGGCCCTCCAGCTCGCCGAGCACTTCCACAAAAACTTCGACCGCTTCGCCGCCGACACCCCCGAAGAAGTCCGCGCCGCCGGCCCCAAACTCCCCGTCTCCCGCTAGTAGGACAGGCATTCCTGCCTGTCGTGCCCGCGCAGCGGGCATTCGCTCGTTCCCATTTTCTCTTTTCTATTTTCCCTTTTCGCTTTTCCGTTTCTCACGGGTCGCGACCAGCGGTCAGCAAGTTAGCGCTCAGCCATCAGCGGTCAGCGAAAACCGAAAGCTGAGAGCTGAGAGCTGAACGCTGACTGCTGATGGCTGAATGCTGGCGTTGACTTGGCTGCGGGGCGGAGCCTAAGATGTATCGCAGCGGGAAAATCCTCCCATGATCGGGCAAACGGTCGGCCATTACCGCATCTTGGAAAGGCTGGGCGGGGGCGGGATGGGTGTGGTCTACAAGGCCGAAGACACGCGGCTGGGCCGGCGGGTGGCGCTGAAGTTTCTGCCCGAAGAGCTGGCCCGCGACCGCGAGGCGGTGGAGCGGTTCGAGCGCGAAGCGCGCGCGGCCTCGGCGCTCGACCATCCCAACATCTGCGTGATTTATGAGATTGGCGAGCATGACGGCCAACCCTTCATCGTAATGCAGTACCTCGAGGGGCAGACGCTCAAGCAGCGGGTGGCGCGGGGCGGGCTCGAGTCGGAGGAGGTGGCGCGGCTGGGGCTGCAGGTGGCCGAGGCGCTCGAAGCGGCGCACCGCAAGGGCATCGTGCACCGCGACATCAAGCCGGCCAACCTCTTCCTGACCTCTGACGCGCAGGTGAAGGTGCTCGACTTCGGCCTGGCCAAGTTGGCGCGGCCGGCGGGCGACCTGACGGCGACCGACAGTCTGACCCAGACGGGCGTAGCGCCGGGGACGCTGCCCTACATGGCGCCGGAGCAGGTGCGAGGGAAGGAGGTGGACGGGCGGGCAGACGTTTATGCGGCGGGCTGCGTGCTCTACGAGCTGGCGACGGGGCAGCGGGCCTTTGCGGAGACGCAGGGGGCGGAGCTGATTGATGCGATTCTGCACCTGACGCCGGTGCCGCCCAGCGGGCTGAACCGCAGAGTGGCGGCGGAGCTGGAGCGGATCATCCTGAAGTGTTTGGAGAAAGACGCGGGGATGCGCTACCAGTCGGCCAAGGAGCTGGCGGTGGATTTGCGCCGGCTCATCGCCCCCAGCGCCATCCCCCTTGCGCCGAGCCCCCAGGCACCGGCCTGGGGGAGGCTGGGCTCCCGGTGGCAGGTGCCACCGGGCTCAGCGCGTTTGTTTGTGCGTTTCGGTGGTGCGGCATTGGCGGCGGTGTTGGTGGTGGCGGGGTTGGTGGCGTTCAATGTGGGCGGGGTGCGGGAGCGGCTGTTCGGCGCGCCCGCGCCACAGATTGATTCCCTCGCGGTGCTGCCGCTGAAGAACCTGTCGGGCGATCCCGAGCAAGAGTACTTCGTCGAGGGCATGCA
>JACPRL010000139.1 GCA_016189965.1 Acidobacteriota bacterium
ACAAGAAGCTGGAGCATTGGCAGGCAGAAGGAGGGCCGGGAGATTACCGGAACGTAATCCTGACGGCGGTGAAGGAAGTGGGCGGGCCTAGTTTTTTCGCCTTGCTCGTCATTGCCGTTTCGTTCATGCCAGTCTTCACGCTCGAAGCGCAGGAGGGCCGGCTGTTCAAGCCGCTGGCTTTCACCAAGAACTATGTCATGGCCATCGCCGCCGTACTGGCCATCACGCTCGGGCCGGCAGTGCTGATGTTCTTTATTCGCATGAAGCCCTACGTCTTTCGGCCCCGCTGGCTTGCGGCTATTGTCAATGTCATCCTGGTAGGGAAGATTCACAGCGAAGAGAAGCATCCCATCAGCCGCCCGCTCATGCGCCTCTATCACCCCGTGGTGGAGTTTGCCCTGGAACATCGGTGGACCACGGTCCTGGTGGCGGTGCTCATCGTAGTCTTGACGGTGCCGGTGTTCTTCCGCTTGGGCTCAGAGTTCATGCCGCCGCTGAATGAGGGCGTGCTGCTCGACATGCCCGTTACCATGCCCGGCATCTCGGTCACCGAGGCCAGCCGCATCCTTCAAGTGCGCGACAAAATTTTGATGAGTTTCCCCGAGGTGGAGCGGGTTTTCGGCAAGATCGGCCGGGCAGAGACCCCCACCGACCCCGCCCCCTTCTCCATGGTCGAGACGGTGGTGGTTTTGAAGCCGGAGTCGGAATGGCGGAAGAAGCCCCGCTGGTACTCCGAGTGGGCACCAGAATGGTTGCAATCCATCCTGCGCCGGGTCTGGCGCGACCGTATCACGCTGGAGGAGCTGGTCTACGGTCCCGGCGGCCTCAATGAAGCGGTGCAACTGCCCGGGATGAGCAACATCTGGACGATGCCCATCCGCAACCGCATCGACATGCTCACCACCGGCATCCGCTCCCCCGTGGGCATCAAGATTCTTGGCCCGGACCTGCGCCGCATCGAGGAACTGGGGACGCACCTGGAGCAAGCGTTGAGCCAGGTGCCGGGAACGCGCAGTGTCTTTGCCGAGCGCACGACCGGCGGCTACTTCCTCGACTTCGAGGTCAGGCGCGAGGCGTTGGCGCGCTATGGTCTGACCGTGGACGACGTGAACAGGGTGCTGCTCTCGGGCGTGGGGGGCGAGAATATCACCGTCACCGTCGAGGGTCGCGAGCGCTACCCGGTCAACGTCCGCTACGCCCGCGAGCTGCGCGACGACCTGGGCCAGCTCGAACGCGTGCTCGTCTCCACGCCCAGCGGTACCCAGGTCCCGCTCGCCCAGTTGGCCGACCTCCGTTTGCGCAGCGGCCCCGGGATGATCCGCAACGAAAACGGACGGCTGAGCGGCTACGTCTATGTGGACGTGGCGGGCCGCGACATCGGCGGCTACGTGGAAGAGGCGAAGCGGGCCGTGGCCGCGCAGGTGCCCTTGCCGCCGGGCTACGAGCTGGTCTGGAGCGGCCAGTACGAGCACATGGCGCGGGTCAAAGAGCGGCTGAAGCTGGTGGTGCCCATCACGCTGTTCGTCATTTTTCTGTTGCTGTACTTCAACACCGGCTCCGCGGTGAAGACCCTCATCATCCTGCTGGCCGTTCCCTTCTCGGCGGTGGGAGCCATCTGGCTGCTCTACGCCCTCGACTACAACCTGAGCATCGCCGTTTGGGTGGGCCTGATTGCCTTGCTGGGGGTGGATGCCGAGACCGGCGTCTTCATGTTGCTCTACCTTGACCTGGCCTACAAGGAAGCGCGGGAGAAGGGGCAGATGCGCGGCTGGGACGATCTGCGCGAGGCCATCGTGCACGGCGCGGTCAAGCGGCTGCGGCCCAAACTGATGACGGTGGCCTGCATGTTCTTCGCCCTGCTGCCCATCATGTGGTCGGTGGGCGCGGGCGCCGACGTGATGAAGCGCATTGCCGCACCCATGGTGGGCGGCATCTTCACCTCCTTCCTGATGGAATTGATTGTCTACCCGCCTGTTTATGCCATCTGGAAGTGGAACTGGGAAGTCAAGCCTGAGCTCCGGGCCGCTGAGCTGCTGGAGCCATGAGGGGAGGAGCCGTGTTGCGCCACACTTTGCTACTCGCTGCAGCCCTCGGATTGGCTGGCTTCGCAACCTCCTGTTCGCGCTCGGAGCCGGAGCGGGCGCCGGCCCCGCCGCCGGCGCACCGCACCGCTCCTCCTGCACCGCAGGCCGCGTCGCGGCCCATTCCTCCCTTCCACGAAAGCGCCGAGGCGGCGCGGCCCTTGCCGCGCATCCTGCCGGCTGAATATTTCCGCGGTTATCCCATCGTGCAGCAGGCCTACCGCATCGCCGGCCGCATTCCCGAAGTCATTGCCCAGCAGCCCTGCTTCTGCTACTGCGACAAATTCGGCCACCGCAGCTTGCTCGACTGCTTCGCCTCCGACCACGGGGCCGGGTGACTCATCTGCATCAAGGAGGTTCTCCTTGCTGACCAGATGACCCACGCAGGCAAAACCCCGGCTGAAATTCGCGCCGCCGTCATCCGCGGCGACTTCGCCAACGTGCCGCTGGCTGCGGAGGAGTAATAGAATGAGTGGAAGCAAGCAACGGCGCCTGCCTGGGCTCGCGCTTCTCTGCCTGGCTCTCGCCTATCCTCTGGCGGCTGAGACGCCGGCTGAAGACCGGCTCGAACGGCTGCGGGCCGACCGCTGGCGCGCTGCCGAGCAGGCGCTGATCCGGGCGGCGGCCCCGTTGCCCGAGGTTGTCCCGCCAGCCGAACCGCCGCCGACAGAAGAACAGGCGCTGAAAGATGCCGCGCCGCCGTGGCCTAGCCGCCTATCGGCCGCTGACTGGGCGCGGATGCGCCAGCACTTTTCTGCCGAAGGCGTGCCGGCTGAACTGGTGGCGGTGGGCTGGGTCGAAAGTCGCTTCAACGCCGCGGCTGTATCGCCCAAAGGCGCGCGCGGCATCTGGCAACTCATGCCAGCCACGGCGCGCCAGTACGGCCTCGTGGTTACTCCTCAGCGAGATGAGCGCACCGACCTCGAGCGCTCCACCCGCGCCGCCGCCCGCTACCTGGCTGACCTCTACGCCCGCTTCGGCGACTGGCCGCTGGCGCTCGCCGCCTACAATGCCGGCCCCGAGCGCGTCGAAGCCGCTCTCGGTCGCGGGCGCTCGCGAGACTTCTCGGCCTTGCGCCCTTGGCTTCCCGTTGAAACCCGGCTCTATGTCCCCGCCGTCCTGGCCGCCGCGGATTCTTCCGCTCTCGGTGCCGCGCGCCGCCCTGCAGCCTCGCGCTCCGCCGCGCGCTTCTTCGCGCTGGTCACACCTCCGCAGCCGTAGTCGCGCACCAACCTCAGGTAGAATGTCCCCGCTCTTTGCGGGAGGAATGACAATGAAAACCACTCTCCAGCCGGAAGACATCCGCCCGATTGAGGCGCGTCTGCGGGAGGCGAACGCCGAGTTTGCCCGGCGGTATCCCGGCGAAAGCGGCCGCCGCCAGCCCGTCCACACTGTCTATGGCGGCGCCCACCTGTTCAAGTCCGACATCGCAGCTCGGCTCGGCCAGGTCGCTCTCCGAACCCTCGACGAGTTCGCGCCTGACCCCGTTGTCTTCGCCCGCGCCCTCGGCTTGCCCGGCGCCGACACGCTGCCTGAGAGTCGCGCCCAGGCTATTGCGCTGAGCGAACAGTTGGCCCGCGACCCGGACTCGGTCCGCGGAACCCACCGCGCCGCTTGGCTCGCCCACACCGTCTACACCCGCGTGCGGGAAAAACTCCGCCGCGAGCCGGTGGAGGATTTTCGCCTCGACTTTGAAGACGGCTACGGCAACCGCCCCGACCCGGAAGAAGACTCCCACGCCGCGGCCGCCGCCGCGGCCGTGGCCGCCGGGATGGACGGGCGGACTCTGCCGCCCTTCCTCGGCATCCGCCTCAAACCCTTCTCCGCCGAGCTCCATGCCCGCAGCGTGCGCACGCTAGACATCTTCCTTTCTACGCTGGTGGGGAAAACGGGCGGCGAGTTGCCGCCGAACTTCGTCGTCACACTGCCCAAGGTCGCGCTGCCCGATCAGGTCGCCGCGCTGGCCGATCTGTTCGAGTTGCTCGAAGCGCGCCTCGGCCTGGCCCCAAGCTCACTGAAGATTGAGTTGATGATTGAAACTCCGCAGGCCATCCTCGACGCCCGCGGCGCGTCCGCGGTGCCGCATCTGATTGCGGTCGGCCGCGGCCGCACAGTTGCCGCGCACTTCGGCACCTACGACTACACCGCCAGTTGCCACATCACCGCTGCCCACCAACATATGACCCATCCGGCCTGCGATTTCGCTCGCCACATGATGCAGGTGGCGCTGGCCGGCACCGGCCTCTGGCTCTCTGACGGCGCCACCAACATCATGCCCGTCGCGCCGCACCGCGCCGCGGAGGGCGGCCCGCCGCTCACGCCGGAGCAGGAGGCCGAGAACCGCCGCGCCGTGCATCGCGCCTGGAAGCTTCACTACGACCACATCCAGCATTCGCTCATCCACGGCTACTATCAGGGTTGGGACTTGCATCCCGCGCAGCTCCCTACGCGCTACGCCGCGGTCTACGCCTTTTTCTTGGAGAGCCTGGAGGCCGCCTCGGAGCGCCTGCGGAACTTCGTCGAGCAGGCGGCGCGCGCCACGCTCATCGGCGAAGTCTTCGACGACGCCGCCACCGGCCAGGGCCTGCTGAATTTCTTCCTGCGCGCCTTGAATTGCGGCGCCATCACGGAGAAGGAAGCGCTGGCCACCGGGCTCACGCTCGAGGAGCTGCGCCTGCGGTCGTTCGTCAAGATTCTCGCCCGGCGGCGACAGAGGGGAGTGTAGCGGAACCCTTCAGGGTTCCACGGGGAGACCGGGGGTGGAAGGCTGAAGCCTTCCGCTACGAAAGGCCTGACCCGCCTTGCGGGGTCATGCAACAGCTTCGAGTCAGGTGCGGCGGAGAATGTGTGCTGCGCCCCAGCCGAGCAGAATCAGCAGGAGCAGGATGGCCCAGTTGTAGCGGTGGCCGTAGGTGGCCACCGGGAAGTGGTTGCTCACCATCAGAAAGACCACCGGGACGACCATGTAGGTGTTGTGCTTGGTGCGCTGGCGGGCACGTGCGGAGAGCGAAAGGTCCACCGGCTTGCCTTCGCGCGCCGCGGCCAGCATGGCGCGCTGCGCGGGCAGGATCCGCAGCCAGACGTTGGCGGTCATAATCGTCCCCAGCAGCGCTCCGACGTGGATGTAAGCCGCCCGCCCGCTGAAAATCTGCGTGAGCCCATAGCTCGCGGCGGCGAGCAAGAGAAACGACAGCGCCGCGCCGGTCGCCTCCGCGCGCGCCAGCGGCGAGGTCCACAGCGCGTCGTAGACCACCCAGCCCAGCACGAGCACGCCCAGTCCGAGCGCCGCTGCCGTGCCCGGGTGGAGGTCGGCCACGTCGGCGTCCACCAGCGCCCCGCCCCAGTAGTAGACCCACAGCAGCAGGACAAACCCGCTTAGCCAGGTCAGGGCCGCCTCCCAGCGGAACCAGTGCAGGCGTGCCGGCAGGACTTCGACTCCGCGCTGCTTTTCGACGATGTAGAAGCCGCCGCTGTGCACCATCCAGACCTGGCCGCTGGCGGCGCCCGCGGCGTTACTTTCGTTCTCGCTGAAGCGGCGGTCGAGCCAGGTGAAGAACCAGGTCTGGCCGATCCAGAGGATGCCGGCGAAGACGTGGAACCAGCGCAGGGCGAGGTGGAACCACTCGCTCCAGTTGACTCCCATCGGCGTTTATTGGTCCCTGCCTAGATAATGTCCACGGCCAATGAGTCAAACAGGCCAGCAGCACGGCCCCAAAAAGCAGATTCCTCGCCGCCAGGGCAGGCAAGGGCTCGGAATGACAGTTGCTCGGACATTATTGTCTTATGCAGACCTCACTAGCTGCCGCGGTAGGTCGAGTAGCCGAAGGGGCTGAGGAGGAGCGGCACGTGGTAGTGCTGGGTGGCGTTCCGCACCGCGAACACCACGGTCACCTGCGGGTAGAAAGCCTCGACCTGCTGGGCGGCGAAATAGGTCTGCGTATCGAAGGTCAGGCGATAGAGGCCGGGCTCGAGGGGCGCGTTGGCCGGCAGGAGCTCGCGCGCGCGGCCGTCGCTGTCGGTCGTGGCGCGGCCGAGCGGCACCCAACCCTCTCCGGCCTGCTTTTCGAGTACGACAGGCAAGCCCGCCGCGGGCCACCCGCGCGCCGTATCGAGCACGTGCGTGGTGATGGCGCTCATTGCAGCAACAGTTTCTCCAGGCGCAGCGCGGTGATGCGGCGCTGCTCCTCGGCGGCGATGCGGAGTTCCGCCGCCGGGTCATTGTGGAGGCGTTGGCGCAGAAGCGCAAGCATCTCCTCCGCCGTCTTTCGCGTGGCGCAGACGATGAAGATGTGCCCGAAGCGCGCCTCGTAGGCGCGGTTGGCTTCCGCCAGCGCCGCCCGCAGCTTCTCGCCCGCCGGCGCCGCCGAGGACTGCTCGCTCTGCGACCACTCGGCCGACGGCTCGCTCCCCGCTTTCCGCTCGCCGATGCGCGGGTGGGCGCTGAAAGCCTCGAGCCAGTCCTCGTGGCCTAGCTTTTGCCAGGTTTCATCCGAGGCGCGCAGTAGCGCCTCGACGCTCGCGAAAGGGCGCCGGCGGAGCATCGCGCGCGACCAGTTTGCTGACCCGCAGCAGGCCAGCAGGGCCGCCTCCGCTTCTGCGGCCGGCAGTTCGTTCAGGCGCTGCAATCCGGCGGCGAGCCACCGGTTCTTGTCAACCGTTCCGTAGAGCCGCAGGCGGCTGACGCCGCCATCGGGAAAAATGTTGAAGCGGATGTGCGTGACCGGGCCGGTCGCGTTGACCTCAAAGAGGTGGCGCTTGTCGGCTTCCAGCGGCGTGCGCGGCAGGAGTTCGTTCCACAGCGCCGAGGAGGTGGTGAGGGTTTCGAGCGAGGCGCCTTCGGCGTCGCAGGCTTCGAGCGAGCAGCTTTCGGGAAAGTTTCCCTTGAAGTGTGCTGTGTCCACCTCGATGCGGCGGACGACACCCGCGCTGCCGAGTTGGAGAATCACCCAGTCGTGCCCGGGGCCGCGCCGCCGTCGCGTCTCCCAGCCTTCGCCCATGGTTTTGGCCGCGCCCGGCAGGAGCAGGTTTGGCGGCGCGCTGAAGAAGGTGTCGCTCGCGGCCAGCACGCGCCCGCCGTGCGCCAGCGCCAGCAGGTCAATCTCCTCCTCCGCGCAGAGCCGCGCCCAATCCGGCAGCACCTCGCCGTGCAGGCGGAGCCGCGCCACGCCGCCGTCGGGGAAGATGTTGAAGCGGACGTGGGTCACGCGGGGCGAGCTGCCGATGGGGAAGAGGTTTTGCGCATCGCCCTCGAGCGGGGAGCGAGGAAGAATCTCGACCCAGCGCGTCTCCGGGGAGAGCAGCGTCTCCGCGCTCGAGTCGGCCGGCGCCGCGCAGACTTCGAGCGAGCAGTGCGAGGGGTAGTTGCCTTTGAAGTAACTCGTGTCCACCACGATGCCGCGCAGGGCGCCTGGCAGACCCAAGCGGATGACGCACCAGTCGTGCCCCGGGCCGCGTCGGCGCCGCGTCTCCCAGCCGTCCATCCACTTGCCGCGGTCGGTGTAGCGGTCTTCGATGAAAATGGGCTTCGCGGCCTTGAGCAGGTTTTCTTTGGACGCGAAGAATTCGTCGTTGGCCGCCAGGACGACGCCGCCCAGGCGCTCGGAGGCTAAATCGACGAGTTGGGTGAAGTCGGTCAGCATCGTCCGCGTTCGAGCAGGCGGCCGGAGGGACGAGAGGCCAGGCGGCCGGCGTCGAAGATTTTCTCGCCGCGCAAGACAGTGGCTTCCACCACGCCCTCCAGCGTCATCCCCGCATAGGGGGTGAGCTTGTGGCGATGGTACAGCTTTTCCGGCTCGACGCGCAGGGTCGCCTCGGGATTCCAGACGACGAGGTCGGCGTCGCAGCCCGGGGCAATGGCGCCCTTACGCCCATTGAGCCCTGCGAGGTGCGTCGGGCCGTGGCAGAGCCAGCGCGCGAGGTGCTGGAGGCCGTAGCCGCGCCGGCGCGCCTGGGTCCACAGCACCGGCAGGCTGAGCTGCAAAGAGGAGATGCCGCCCCAGGCGCGCAAGAAATCGCCCGCCTCGCCGCACTTCAGCGCCGCGGGGCATGGGGAATGGTCGGTGACGACGAAGTCAATCAAACCCTCGTCGAGCGCCGACCACAATCGCTCGCAGTTCTCCCGTTCGCGGATGGGCGGGGTACATTTGAAGGCGGTGGCGCGGTCGGGAATCTCTTCGGCCGCCAAAGTCAGGTAGTGATGGCAGGTCTCCACGGTCACCGGAACGCCCTGTCCGCGGGCGGTGCGCAGCAAAGGCAAGGCGTCGGAGGAAG
The DNA here is from genome assembly GCA_016189965.1 of Acidobacteriota bacterium. Classification (GTDB taxonomy): domain Bacteria; phylum Acidobacteriota; class Terriglobia; order Acidiferrales; family 2-02-FULL-67-57; genus JACPRL01. The sequence goes on from JACPRL010000139.1 coordinate 8,352, forward strand.
AAAGGTGCACAATGTGGAGCGGGGCGCGGAAGTCGCGGGTCAGGCGGAGGAGGAGCGCGATGGCTTGGTCTTCCGCCGCGCGGGGCCGGGCCGCGAGCCAAGTGGAATAGCGCACCGGTGATGCGCCTTGGATGTCCCGCGCGGCGGCTTCAATCGGCGCCGGCAGTTCGGCGTGCGCCAGGAGGACGGCGCCGAGCGAAGCCAGTTCCGGCAGCGCCGCGCGCAGGTGAGATTGGTCCACCTGTCCGAACTCGGGGACGCCGGAGGGCACGAGAAAACATTTGAAGCCGAAGACGCCGGCGTCATAGAGCCCGCGCAGTTCGCTGCGGTTCTCCGGCACCAGGCCGCCCCAGAAACCCACGTCCACCCAGCAGCGGCCTTCGGCGGCGCGGCGCTTGGCCTCGAGGGCGGCCGGCGTGGTGGTGGCGGGGATGCTGTTGAGCGGCATATCAATCAGCGTGGTAATGCCGCCGGCGGCGGCCGCCCGCGTTGCCGTCTCGAACCCTTCCCAATCGGTGCGGCCCGGCTCGTTGATGTGGGCGTGCGTCTCGACCACGCCCGGCATCACGACCGATCGACCAGCTTCGAAGATCTCTGCGCCCGGTGGCACGTCGTCGAAGGAAGTGACGGCGGCGATCTTTCCCTCGCGGATGTGGACTGCTGCGGGCGCGACACCTCCGCGTGCCACCACGCGCTGGCTGCGCACAACTAGAAGTTGTTGCATAACCTGCCGGCGGCGGGGACACCCGAAGAGGGTTTCTCCCTCGGCTCCGCTCGGGACAAGCCCGCACCCCTTCCGCGGTTGCGCTGCGCGCAGCTTTTTTTCGGCGCGGCGCTTCGCGTCCCGGGCTGAAGCCCGGGCCTTCTAGCCGTGCCCTGACGGGCGTCGAACACTCTCACCGAGCCCGGTGGCCCCCTTCGACTCCGCTCAGGGCAAGCCGGCCGCCGGGTACTCTTATGGCGTTCCTTGGGTTTTGCAATGGCTTTTAGATCGATCTTCATTGCAGGGAAAGCAGAAAATCTTCCAGCAGGTTCTGGCTTATCTGCCGGCGGTAGCGGGCGGTGGAGCGGAAGTCGTCAATGGGAGAGATTTCTTCCGCCAGCGTCGTGCGGGCGAGTGCGACCGTGGCTGGCTCGACGCTCTTCCCGCGCAACACATCTTCCGTCTTGCGGCAGCGAAGGACGGTGGGGGCAACGCTGCCCAGGGCCAGCCGGAGGTCGCGAATCGTGTCGCCCTCCACCTCTGCCACGCCGGCAAAGACTACTTTGGAAATTGCCTGTGCCTTGCGCGTGCCCACCTTGCGGTAGTAGTGCTGCCGCGGCCGGCTGCTTCGGGGGAGCCGGAGGCGGCGGATGAGTTCGTCGGGGCACAGCTTCATCTGCTTGTAGCCGGTGTGGAAGGCGTCGTAGGGCACCCAGCGCGAGCCGCGCGCGGAGACAAGCTCGAGCTCGGCATCGTAGACCAGCAGCGCCGGGGGCGAGTCGGCGGCGGGCGAAGCGTTGGCGATGTTGCCGGCCAGCGTCCCGCGGTTCTGCGTCGCCACCCCGCCGGTCTCCCGCGCTGCCTGGCCGAGCAGCGGGAACTCGCTGGCGAGGACGGGGTGGCTGAGGACTTCGGTGTAGGTGGTGAGCGCGCCGAGCGTCACCGCCTCCGGCGTCACCTCGATGCCCTTGAGCTCTTTGAGCTGCCAGAGGCTCAAGAATTTCTTGTGCTCCAGTTTCCCCGCCGCAAAAAGAACCATCAGGTCGGTGCCGCCGGCAAAGGGCTTCCAGAGGCCCGGCTCGCGCGCGAGCAGCGCGAGCGCTTCGCCGAGATCGCGCGGGGCTTTCAGCTCGTAGGCCGGCAGGTAGGCTCTCATGTTTGCGCCTGCGTGCGCTGGCAGGCGCGCAGCACCGAGTCGAAAATTTTCACGTAGCCGGTGCAGCGGCAGAGGTTGCCGGCCAGCGCCGTGCGGACGTCTTCTTCGGTGGGATTCGGATTCCGCTCGAGCAAGTTCACCGCGGCCAGAACCATCCCCGGCGTGCAAATCCCGCACTGGGCGCCGCCCGCGGTGATGAAAGCCTCCTGGACAGCGTGGAGGCGGCTCGAGCCGCCGATGCCTTCGATGGTGGTGATGTCGGCGCCGTCGGCGTGCAGGGCGGGCACCAGGCAACTGTTGACCAGCTCGCCGTCGAGCAGCACCGAGCAGGCGCCGCACTCGCCTTCCCCGCAACCTTCCTTGGTGCCGGTCAGGTGCAGCTCGTCGCGCAGGAGGTCGAGCAGGCGCGCCATGGGGTGGACTTCGAGGGTGTGCGCGTGCCCGTTCACCTTGCAGGCGATGCTGACCCGTCCACCTTCAGGCACGAACCACCTCGACCGCGTCCATTAGCACTTCAGGCAAAGCGGGGATCTGATCTACCGCCACGCCGAGCGCATTCTCGACGGCGTTCACCACCGCCGGCGCGGTGCCGTCCATCGGCAGCTCGCCCAGCCCTTTCGCGCCGCCCGGCCCATAGGGGTAAGGAATTTCTTCGAAGTGGACGCGGATGGGCGGCACGTCGGCGCTGGTGGGGATGATGTAGTTGGTCATCTGGCTGTTGAGCATGCGGCCGTCCTGCCAGGCGACGTTTTCGGTGAGGGCGAAGCCGATGGCCTGCGCCACGCCGCCCTCGATCTGCCCGGCCGCCAGCGTGGGGTTGATCACGCGGCCCACTTCCTGCACCGCGACGAAATCGTCCACCGTGACTTCGTAGGTGAGGGAATCCACCGTCACCTCGGCGACGTAGACCGCCCAGGCGTAGGCGCTGTAGGCATCGCCGCGGTAGTTCTCGTCGTCCCACTCGATGCCCGGCGGGACCTGATACTGGCTGAAGGTGCGGAGCGGCCCGTACTTCTCGTTGTAGGCGCGGGCGGAGGCGGCGAAGTCCGCTGGCGAATAGCCCTCGCGCAGCAAGCCGACGCCTTGGAGAGTTTGCTTCAAGCCGATGGCCGCCGACTCCACCAGTTTCCCGACAATCATGCAGGTGCGCGAGGCCACGGTGGGGCCGCTGTTGGGCACGCTGGCGGTGTCCGGCGGCGCCATCTCGACCTGCTCGTAGCCCACGCCCAGCGCCTCGGCGGCAATCTGGCAGAGGATGGTGATGGTGCCCTGCCCGATCTCCGTGCTCGCGGTGAGGATGCGCACCCGCCCCTCGGGCGTCGCCTCCACGCCCACCACCGAGGCCAGATATTTTTCGCCCGAGCCGGTGAAGCCGGAGCCGTGGAAGAAGCTGGCGAAGCCGATGCCCTTCTTCTGCCGCCGGCGCGGATTTTCTTGGGCGAACCGTTTGAGTTTCGCGTGGTAGTCCGACAGCTCGAAGGCTTTCGCCATCAATCCGGCCATGTCCACCGGTTCGCGGATCACTTGGCCGGTGGCGGTCGTCTGGCCCTCGGGGAGGAAGTTGCGCCGGCGCAGCTCGTCGGGCTCGAGCCCCACCGCACGCGCCACCTTGTTCAGGTGGTGCTCGAGCGCAAAGGTGCTCTGCGGCGCGCCGAAGCCGCGGAAGGCGCCGTGGGGCGGGGCATTGGTGGCGACGGCGCGGCTGCGGATGCGCACGTTGGGGCAGAAGTAGGGGCCGGCGGCGTGGATGGTGCCGCGGGAGAGCACGACGGCGGAGAGCGTCGCATAGGCCCCGCCGTCAATTACGAAGTCAATCTCCATCGCGAGGAGCTTGCCCTCTTTGCTCACCGCGGTGCGATGGCGTGAGCGCGAGGGGTGGCGCTTGGTGGTGGCGGCCATGTCTTCGGCGCGGTCGTAGATGAGCTTCACCGGCCGGCCCGACTTCCAGGCCAGCAGCGCCGCGTGCCCGGCGATCATCGAGGGGTACTCTTCCTTGCCGCCGAACCCGCCGCCGGTCTCCACTTGGATGACGCGCACCTTGCTCTCCGGCAGCCCGAAGAGCGTCACCAGCGCCTTGTGCACGTAGTAGGGACATTGCATCGAGCCCCAGACCGTCACGCCCTGCTCGGGGCTCGCCAGGGCCAGCATGCCGTTGGTTTCGATGTAGAGCTGCTCCTGCGCGCCCGTGCGGTATTCGCCTTCGACGATGTAATCCGCTCGCGCCCACACCTCGTCCACATTGCCTTTTTCCACCCGGATGGATTTCAGAACGTTGTCCGTGCCCCAGACGATTTCCTTTTGCGCCAGCGACTCCTCGAGAGGGAACACGGCCAGCAGCGGCTCGATCTCGACGCGCACCCAGCGGCGCGCTTCTTCGACGAGGTACTTGTCGGGATGCGCCAGCAGGAGGATGGGTTCTTCCGGGTGGTTGACCACGCCGTCGGCCAGGCAGGGCTGGTCGTCGAGAATCAGCCGCACGCAGTTTTTGCCGGGGATGTCGGCGGCGGTGACGATGGTGAACTCTTGCCAGGGGAGGTCGCCTTCGAAGTGAATCCCGCGAAGGCGCCCGCGCGCGCAGGGGCTGCGCACCGTGGCGCCGTGGAGCATCCCGGGCAGGCTGTAGTCGTCAACGTAGCGCGCCCGCCCGGTCACCTTGTCCGGCGCTTCCTTGCGCGGCAGCGGCTGTGCCATCACCCGGTTGGCCATACGAAAGCTTGTCCCCTAGAGCCTCCATCCTTGAGGTTTCCCGCGGGGACACCCGAAGGGGGTTTCCCCGCACCCCTTC
>JACPRL010000015.1 GCA_016189965.1 Acidobacteriota bacterium
CACGGGCACGGGTTCATCGCTCCCACTAGCAGGAAGCGCGCCGGGAAGGTCAGGCTGGTGGCGGCGCGCGAAATCGTCACCACGCCGTCCTCCAGCGGCTGGCGGAGCACTTCGAGCGCGTTGCGGTCGAACTCGGGCAGTTCGTCGAGGAAGAGCACGCCGTTGTGCGCCAGCGAGACCTCGCCCGGGCGCGGAATCGTCCCGCCGCCGATCAGCCCGGCGTCGGAAATGGTGTGGTGCGGGGAGCGGAAGGGCCGCGCGCCCACCAGCCCGCGGCTGTCGCGCAGCAGCCCGCTGACGCTGTGAATCTTGGTGGTCTGGATGGCCTCTTCGAGCGAGAGCGGCGGGAGGATGCCGGGGATGCGCTTGGCCAGCATGGTTTTCCCCGAGCCCGGCGGGCCAATCATGATGATGTTATGCCCGCCGGCGCAGGCCACCTCCAGCGCCCGCTTGGCGTGCTGCTGGCCGCGGACGTCGCGCAGGTCGGCGCCGTAGTCGGCCGTCTCGGCCAGCAGTTGCTCAGGCTGGACGCGCACCGGCTGGAAGGACTCTACGTCGTTGATGAGGTCCACGACTTGCGGCAGGGTTTCGGCGGCGTAGACGTTGATGCCTTCGACGACAGCCGCCTCGCGGGCGTTGGCGACCGGAACGACGAGCCGCGAAATCCCTTTCGCACGCGCCGCCACGGCGACGGAGAGGGCGCCGCGGATGGGCCGCACCAGGCCGTCGAGCGCCAGCTCGCCGGCAAAGAGGAACTCGGCGAGGTCGCGCCCAAAGAAGGCGCCCGTGGCACCCAGAATGCCGAGAGCGATGGGCAGGTCGAAGCCTGAGCCTTCCTTCTTGACGTCGGCCGGAGCGAGGTTGACGGTGATGTTCTGGAAGCTGGGGAAATTGAAGCCGCAGTTCTTGATGGCGGCGCGGATGCGCTCGCGGCTCTCCTTCACCGCCGCGTCGGGCAGCCCGACGGTGGTGAAGTTGCCCAGCCCGCCGGCGGCGATGTCAATCTCCACTTCGACGATGTAGGCGTCGATGCCGAACAGCGCCGCGCTCTGTGTCTTGAAGAGCACACCAACCCCGATTGGTTAAGGTGCCGATAGAGTATTCCAAGCGGGGGAGGCTTTCAATCGCGGACTGTGCCGCGCCCCTGGTGCCAGCGGCGCTTCGCCCACTCCAGCAGGCGCCGCGCCCAGCGGAACTCCGGCGCCAGCAGGAGCAACCCAGCGACGATCATGGCAATCCCCTGGAGGAAGGGAAGGAAGAGCCCCGCAATGCCCAGCCCGATGAGCACAAAGCCGGCGATGATTCGCACCCACCGCTTCACCGCCGCCACGCTTGCTCTCACCTCACCGATTGCAATCTGATTGCTCACGCTATTCTACACCGGAGCTTGGCTCTACCCGGCGAGCAGCCGCTCTTTCGCCCCATCTAGCCGCGTGCTAGAATCCGCCCAGAACGATGAAATACCTGTGGATAGATTGGAGCCGGCTGCCAGTGCACGGCGGACCAGGACTTATTTTTGCCATCGGCATCATGGTGTTGGCGGCACTGGCTTTCCCCGTGATCTTGAAGCTTATGATTCCTGCGGCTATTGCCGGCGCTGCAGGTGGCCTCATCGTCAACTGGTGGCGAAATCGGTAGGTTTGGCGCACGCATGAAAGTTGCGCTCGTTGGCACGCACGGAGTGGGGAAGACGACGCTGGCCTACGACCTCTGCGCCCTGTTGAAGAAGGCCAGCCAGAACGTCGAGCTGGTCACCGAGGTGGCGCGCCGCTGCCCCTTCCCCGTCAACGAAGCCACCACGCTCGAAGCCCAGCTCTGGATCCTCCACGCGCAAATCGCCGCCGAGCTCGAAGCGGCGCAGCGCGCGCCCTGCGTGCTCTGCGACCGCGCCGTCCTCGACAACTACTGCTACCTGGTCAACAAGTGCGGGCGCCAGCCGGAGCTGGAAGGCTGGCTTGAGCACTGGCTCGCCACCTACGACCTGCTGGTGGGCGTCCCCCTGGTCCGCGAGTCCATCTACGCCGAAGCCTTCCGCCAGCCGCCGCTCGACGACGGCTTCCGCGCCACCGACCGCGCCTTCCAGCAGCGCATTGATGCGCTGCTCAAGGAGCTGCTCACCGAGCCACCCTTCGACCGCTTTGCCCCCCGCGTGCTCTGGCTCGACGGCATCCAGCAGGGACGCTGGGCGGAAACCGTCCTGGCCGCGCTCGACCCTACGCGCGCCGCCGGCGTTCAGGAAGCCCGCACCCGCGCCGCCCGCTGAACTCCAGCCCTGACATCAAGAAGCCAGTCATGTAGCGGAACCCTTCAGGGTTCCACCAGAGGAACTGGTGTGGAAGGCCGAAGCCTTCCGCTACACCGCCGGCTGGCAGCGCGGGCAGAAGTGCGCGCTGCGCCCGGCCAGCACCACCCGCTCAATGGCCGTGCCGCAGCCCGGACACGGCTCGCCCTCCCGGTCGTACACCCGCAGGGAGTTCTGGTAGTCGCCCGGCAGGCCCTCGGCTGTCCGATAGTCGGAGAAAGTTGTTCCCATCCCGGCAATCGCCTCGCGCAACACGCGCCGCACGGCGCGGAACAAGCGCCGGAGCTCGGGGCGCCTCAGGACGCCCGCCGGCGTGCCGGGATGGACGCCGGCGAGGAACAGCGCTTCGCTCGAATAGATGTTCCCCAGGCCGCGCAACAGGCTCTGATTGAGCAGCAGGCTCTTCACCGGCCCGCGCCGGCCGCGAAACAACCGGCAGAAGCGCTGCAACGAGATGCGGAACGGCTCGGGGCCGAGCGGCGCGAAGTAGCCGGCGAGCTCCGTGTCGCGCAGGACGAGCATCTTGCCGAAGCGGCGCGGGTCGCGGTAGCGGAGCTGCCGACCGCTCGACAGCCAGGCTACCACGTGGGTGTGCTTGACCCGCGGCGCCGCCGCCGGGCAGGCGTAGAGCTGCCCGGTCATCCCTAGGTGGATGACCCACCACAGCGGCGCCACCTGATTCGCGGCAGGCTCAAGCTGGAGGACGATGTACTTGCCGCGCCGCGCGACGCTCACGATGCGCGCGCCGGTCAGGACGCGGCGAAAGCGCGCCAGACTCCCGCGCAGCACCCCGAACCTTCGGCGCTGGCGCACTTCGACCCTACGGATGCGGCGGCCTTTCAGCAATGGCCGCAACCCTCGCACCACGGTTTCTACTTCGGGCAGCTCCGGCATCGCGGCCCTTCATTATCCCACCTTGTTCGTCCTCCGCCCACCAGCTATGCTGGCGGCGAACGATAGCGGAGGAAGCCATGCGCATCGGCATCATCCCCGAACGACTCACCGAACGATTGATGCTGGGCAGCCGGCGCTTTCCCCGGCCGCTCTTCGACGTCATGGGCACGATGCTGTTCAGCCGCGCCCTCATGGCCGGCGTCCACTTCGGACTGTTCGACCGGCTGCGCGACGCGCCAAAGACGCCGGAAGAGTTGGCGGAGGAAACCGGATGCAACCGCCACGGACTCAAGCTGCTGCTCGACGCCCTGGTGGCCTGCGACTACCTCGAACGCGACGCCGGCCGCTACCGCAACTCGCGCCTGGCCGCCCGCTGGCTGCTCTCCGACTCCCCGCAATCCCTGGCCAACTTCGTCCGCTACAACTACGACCAGTGGGAGTGGGTGAGCGAGCTGGAACAGTACATCGAGCACGGCGAGGCGCGCGACATCCACCAGAAACTCACCGAGCGCGCCTGGCGGAGCTACATGCTCGGCGTGCGCGACCTGGCCACGCTCTCCGCCGACGAAGTCACCTCCAGGCTCCACTTTCCCACGCCGCCTCACCGCCTGCTCGACATCGGCGCCGGCCACTGCCACTACTCCGTCACCCTCTGCCGTCGCTACCCGACCCTGCGCGCCACGGTCGTTGACCTCGAGCCCGCGGCGCGCATCGGGCAGGAGCTTGTGGCACAGGCTGGCCTGGCCGAGCGCTTCGAGTTCCGCGTTGGCAACCTGGCCGACACGCCCTTCGGCCAGGGCTACGATCTGGCGCTGCTCTTCAACGTCGTCCACCACCTGGACGAAAAAACCAACCGCGACTGCTTCGCCCGCGTCCACACCGCGCTCGAACCCGGAGGCCAACTGGCGGTGTGGGAATCATTCCGCGAAGAGCGGGAGAAGCAGGAGAAGGACCAACTGGGCAGCCTGCTGGGGCTCTTCTTCGGCCTGGTGAGCCGCCGGGAAGCCTACGAATTCGAACAGGTGGCCGGTTGGGCGCGGGAGGCCGGTTTTGCGACAGTGCGGCGGCGGCGACTCCGCACCGCTCCCTTCGCCAGCCTGCTCATAGCGAGGAAAGAAGAAGCGCGACGTTCCTGAGCGCGACCGGAAAGTTCAGTCGGCGTCGGTCGGAGAATGGAACGCGGCCAGGAGTTGGGCCAGCGAGCGCTGGCGCGGGCGCGGATTCTCGCGGGCGGCTTCGCGCACAACCTCGAACAGGATGTCGGCGACATCGTCCTCGCGGACACCGCCGTCAAAGCTGCTGGCCCAGCGCGCGCGGCCGCCGCGGTCGTTGTGCACGGGGAGGAATTCGGCCACTGCAAAAGCTTTATAGCCGGTCTTGCGGGCGTGGGCGCGAATGGATGCGCGGGGGATGCGGCGCACGCCCGCCTCTTCCCGCACCGCTTCGACCCGCAGCGAGATGTCTTCCGTGCCGGGATAAACAAAGACAACTTCCGGGTGCAGGGCCAGGATTTCCTCCAGCCGGTCTCTTTCGTAGGTCGGCTCGATGTAGACGCGAATCCGCTCGCCCTGGCTGCACGCGGCCAGCCCCAAGGCGGCCAGCCCGGCCAGTAAACCCAAGACGAGCTTTGTTCCCCACCTCACTTCAGGGCCTCTCTGGAAGACACTATTTTGGATGCACGAAGGGCCGCCTGCGATGGTCGTCAATTTCCGACCAGGGCAAAGACGCGCACCGGCCCGCCCGAGCCGCCTTCGAGCTTGATGGGCGCCACAATCAGGAAGGCGCTGCTTTCCGGCAGCGCGCTGAGGTCGGCGAGGTTTTCGAGATGATACAGGTCAGCGCCGTGGGAAAGGCGGTGGACCTCGAAGCTGGTCGAGGGGCCGTAGTCCACGCTCAACGTGTCGATGCCCAGGCCGCTCGCGCCGCGCTCCACGAGCAGTTCCACCGCTGCTACAGAGAAGCCGGGGAAATGCATCAACCCCCGGTCGTCCATATTGCGGTAGCGCGCCTCGTCGGGCCACCGCCCCGCCCAACCGGTGCGCGCCAGCACGATGGCGCCCCGCGGGATGCGTCCGTGGCGCTCTTCCCAGTCCAGCACGTCGGCGGGTTGCAGGCGGTAGTCGGGATTGGCGGAGGCCGGGCCGCGAATGTCAATAACCACGGCGGGGCCGAAGAGACGTTCGGGCGGGATGGCGTCCACGGGCGTCCGGCCGGGCGGGAAGTGAACCGGGGCGTCGAGATGAGTGCCATAGTGCTCGAGCATCCAGAAGTTGCGGCTGAAGTAGCCCGCCTGCTCGGCCCGCGCCTGCACCCGCGCCTCGAAGGTGCGCGCGTCGCCCGGCCAGGCCGGTAGCTTGTCGCTGATGGAGTAACTCAAGTCAACGATGTGCGCGCGCCCGGCGGCGAGCCCGGCGATGTAGTTCTCGGTCGGGACGCTCTGCGCGGGCGGAGACTTCGGCGAGCGGCGATAGCCCGGCCCGCGGACCACTTGGCCCGGCGTGGCGCCGGTCGGCTCCCCGTCCTTCAACGCCTGCGTCCCGTTCACCAAGACGTGCACCACGCCGGTCGCGAGCTGATGCGGCTGCTTGTAGGTGGCGTGGTCCTGGATGCGCGGCGCGTCGAAGACGACGATATCAGCAAAGTAGCCCGGCGCCAGCCGCCCGCGCTCGGCGATTTTCAGGTTGGTGGCCGGCAAGGAGGTGAGGCGGCGGACGGCTTCTTCAAGTGAAATCAGTTTTTCCTCGCGCACATACTTTCCCAGCAGGCGCGCGAAAGTGCCGTAGGCGCGCGGATGAGGATTCGACTTGAGGAAGACGCCTTCGGGCGCGGACCCTTCGGCGTCCGAGCCGAAGCTGACCCAAGGAAGCTGGATCTGCCGGCGGACGTTCTCTTCCGACATCAGGAAATAGATGGCTTCGACCCGGCTGTCGTCTTCCAGCACCAAGTCAATGGCGGTGGCCTGCGGGGATTTGCCTCGCTCGGCGGCCACCTCGGCGAGCGTTTTGCCGGTGAGCGGCTTCAAGGCGTCGTTCTTGAACCCCACCAGCAGCGTGTTTTCCGGCCCGGCGTGGAGAAACAGGTTTTCCCACTCGTCGCTCGGCGTAACCATTTCCCGTTCGACCCGAGCGCGGATGGCCGGGTCGCGAAGCCGCGCCAGCCAGGCGCGGTGGCCACCTTCCTGCACCCAGGGCGGCATGCTCGCGCTCAAGCCTGTGGCGCCCGCGGTGTAAGTGTACATATCGGCGGTGATGCGCAGGCCTTCCGCTCGCGCCCGCTCGACGCGGGCGATGACCTCGTCCAGCCGGCCCCAGTTTTCGCGGCCGGCGGCTTTGAGGTGATAAATCTCCGCGGGAATGCCGGCGCGCCGCGCGATGGTGATGAGCTCGTCCACGGCCTCCGGTAGTTGATTGCCCTCGTTGCGCATGTGGGAGATGTACATCCCACCGTACTCGGCCGCCACCTTGGCCAGCTCAATCAGCTCCTCCGTGCGGGCGAAGAAGGCCGGAGGGTAAATCAGCGAGGAACCCACCCCGAGAGCACCTTCCTCCATGGCCTGGTGCACCAGCGCGCGCATCTGGTCGAACTCGGCGGGCGACGGCGCACGGTTTTCGTAGCCCAGCACATGAATGCGCACCGTGGTGGCGCCGACGAAGGAGGCGACGTTGGGTGCGACGCCGCGGGCGACGAGGTACTCGAGGTAGTCGCCCAGCGTCGTCCAGCCAATCTCGTACTTGATGTCGCCTTGCTGCTCGCGGTTCTCCTTTTTCATGGCGTCGTTCAGCGGGCCCATCGACCAGCCTTCCCCGAAAACTTCGAGCGTGACGCCTTGGCGGAGGTCGCTCAGAGCGCGGCCATCAACGAGCAGGGATTCGGTGGCCCAGCTCAGCATGTTGATGAAGCCGGGAGCGACGACGAGCCCGCGCGCATCGATGACCTGCGCCGCCGACGCGCCGCTCAAATCGCCCACCGCGGCGATCTTCTGCCCGCGAATCCCCACATCCGCCCGGTAGGCGGGCAGGCCGCTGCCGTCCACCACCAAGCCGCCGGTGATGAGGATGTCGAAGGCGGGAGCGGCCTCCCCGGCTTCGATACCAGCCGCAGCCAGCAGCAGGCAAGGAAAAAGCAAGGCGGCACAGAACGCTCTTCTAGCTTGCATCGGGTATTTCCTCCGGGAAGGCAAGGCTCTCGGGACGCCAGCTCAGCGGAAGGGGCCGAGCGAGACGCCGGCCATCCGCAGAATCTCGTTGTACTCCTGCTCGGTCAGCGGGGTGACCTGCAGGCGCGGCCGGCCGAGGAACTTCATCCGCCGCAGGAGCGGGTTCAGCTTCAGCTCTTTCAGCGGCACGGGCCGCGGCAGCCGCTGCTGGGCTTTCAGGTCGACAACCCAGGCCGCTTTACTGCGCTCGTAGGGGTTGGGATAGGGGTCGGAAGCCACCAGAGCCAGCGCATAGGCCGACCGTTCGGGCGGCCCGTGGTAGCAGACTACCTGGTCGCCTCTGCGCACCTGCTTCATGTAGCGTTGGGCGGCGGCGCTGCGAATGCCGTTCCAGAGCTCCTTGCCTTTGACGAACAGCGTGTCCCAGTGATAGGCGCTAGGATCAGTGGTAAACAGCCAGTGACGGCTCACCCGGAACTCCTCCGGGCTCGCGACCCCCGCGCACCTTCAGGCGGCGAGCACAGACAAGAAAAAACGGAGACAAGCATGTCTCCGCGCTTTGCTTCGCATCCGGCTTCCCCGGCCCGAACGCGGTCACACCTCTCAACCTACGTCTCCAGTCCAACCCAGATGTCCTCTCCTTCCACCTTGACGGGCAAGGTCTGCACCTTGATCTGCTCGTTGAACACCGCTTCCCCGCTGCTCACTCTGTACTGCCAGCCGTGCCAGGGGCAGGTGACCACTTCGCCTTCCAGCGTCCCCTGCCCCAGCGGGCCGCCGCGGTGCAGGCAGACGTTATCGGTGGCGTAGATGTTTCCGTCCACGTTGTAAAGCGCAATCATCTTCCCGTCCGCCTGGAACTCGCGCGCCGTTCCCGGCGGCATCTCGTTCACCTTGACGACCTTCACGAATCGCGGCACGGCCGTCCTCTCCTCCCCGGCGCCCTCAGCGCGGCTGCGGTGTCTGGGCCACCATCACGCTCTTCTTGAAATCTTCCAGCATCCCCGCGTGCAAGCGGACTTCGGTGGGGCGCCTCGCCAGGCTCATCTGGTCAATCTTGTCCTGCAGCTTCAGCAGGGCGTAGAACAGGTTCTCCGGCCGCGGCGGGCAGCCCACCACGTAGACATCCACCGGGACAATCTTGTCCACGCCTTGCAACACTGAGTAGACGTTGAAGGGCCCGCCCACGCTCGAGCACGCCCCCATCGAAATGCACCACTTCGGGTCCGGCATCTGATCCCAGATGCGCTGGATGACCGCCGCCATCTTCAGCGTCACCGTGCCGGCCACAATCATCAGGTCGGACTGCCGCGGGCTGGGGCGGAAGACCTCGGCCCCGAAGCGCGCGATGTCAAACCGCGCCGTCGTCGAGGCGATCATCTCGATGGCGCAGCAGGCCAGCCCGAAGGTCAGCGGCCAGATGGCGGACTTGCGCGCCCAATTGAAGACGTAGTCCACCGTGGTGATGATGAAGTTCTTTTCGAAGCGGTTTTCGATGTAGCCCATCCGCGATTGCCCCGCAGGATTACAAACTATCCTACCCGGTCGGCAAAGTCAAGCGGTCCCCGAAGACATCAACTGTAACCGTAAGAAACTACAGAGCTTAACTAAACTATTGGAACGAGCCTAAAAAATCAGCCCGCCGGCCGCCGCGCCACCGCGTGCAGCTCCTGCCCGACCGGCAACCACAGAGGAAGCTTGAAGCTGGCCTTGAGCGCCCGGCGCAGGTAGGCGTAGGCCAAGGTGTGCTTCCAGGCTGCTGCCTCCCTGGGCGGTTTGGCTTCGGATGCACTCCGAGTGCGCCGGCTGGTGCGCCAGGAAGCCGGCAGGCAACCCAGCTCAAACAGGCCGCGCTTCACGCCCAGCATGTAAATGTTCTCCACCCGAAAGCCCAGCCGCGCCAGCCAGTCACGGAAGCAAACCGGAGTAAAAAAATTCAAGTGCGCCTGTACGTTCTCTGCGGCCTGCCCGCGCCGGTGGGCGGCAGCAAACGGCGCCAGCTCCGTGTGGCCGTTGGGAATCAACAGCCACACGCGCCCGCCCGCTTGTCCTGAGCGAAGCGAAGGAGCCCGCAGCACCCGCCATACCTCCCGCATCAGCCCCGCCGGGTCGGAGACGTGCTCGAGCACATTGCGGAGGAAGATGGCGTCGAAATAGTCTGTCGGAAATGCCGCGGCGGCCAGCTCGCCGTGAAACAAGGTCAGGCCGGGCTCGCGCCGCGCCAGCTCAATGGCCGCGGGCGACACGTCCGTGCCGAACGCTTCCCAGCCCGAAGTCTCCCGCACCCCGGCCAAGAAGTCGCCCGCCCCGCAGCCGACGTCGAGCACGCGCCCGCGCTCTTTCTCCCGGCGCAGGCGGCGTCCGGCCAGCCAGCCTTCTCCGACGCGCGCGTGCGACTTGGGCAAATAGTCGGTGAAGCCGCGGCCGCCCGGCTCGCTGTCGAAGTATTCCCGAGAATAGAAACGCTCCAGTTCCGCCGCGCTGGGTCGCGGCGTGACGAACCAGAAGCCGCAGGCGCGGCACGCCGCCACCTGCCGCTCGCCGATCTCGGGAATCTCGATCCGATAGCGCGGTTCGGCGGCCGACTGGCAGAGAGGACACCCGGCGTCCGCGGCGGAAGTCATCGCCAGCTCGGCACGGCCGGTTTGCGCCCGGTCACCAGCAGCGCCCCTTCCTGCCGGAAGCGGCGCATCTGCTCGGCGCTCTCAAACCATTTCGATTGGTAGCCATCGGGCACCGGGCGCGGGTCAATGATACGCGCGTGGCGCGCTTGCTCGAAGCCCGCCCCGGTCAGCAGCCCACACCACTCGTCGCCCGAGAGCAGGTGCGTCGCCACGGCCAGCTTCTCCCGCCACTGGTGCGAGTGCACGTTCTCCTTGTAGAGGTTGATAAGAATGTGCACGGTGCCGCCCGGCTGCAGCACGCGGAAAATCTCCTGGAAGGCCTTGCCGGGTTCCGGCCAATAGTAGGCCGATTCAATGGAAATGACTTTGTTGAAGAAGTTCTCGTCCCACGGGATGTCTTCAGCTTCGCCGCGGATGAACATCAGGCTGACGCGCTCGGCGTAGCGTTCTCGCGCTCGCCGCACCATCTCATCGGCTACGTCTATCCCTACCACCTGCCCCTGCGGCACCTTGTCGGTGAGGAGGCCGCAGAGCCAGCCCGCCCCGCAGCCGAGGTCGAGGATTTTGTCGTCGAGAGCAAACTCCATCTGCGCCAGCAGGCCGGCGGCGATGGCGGCGTGCTCCTCGGCCATCTCCTCGCCCCGGCCCGCGCTCGCCCAACGGTTGAACTCCTCCCGCAGCCGCTCCTCGGCTTGGATTGGGTCGTTGTGTTTCATCGGCGCGGAAGGCAGCGAAAACTTGGAAGCTAGAGCGAGGATATACGTAGGAAAAGCAGTTTGCGCGGCACCAGCTTCTTCCCCACAGGATCAACAGCAAAGCCCATCGCTTCCAACGCGGTGGCCCCGAGTACGGTGGCCTCTCCGGGTTCCGCAAAAGCCACGGGAACTGGAACCGTTCGGCCATTTACGCTCAACAGCACTCCCCCAATGTCCCTCTCCAGAGTGCGACCGTCGGCCAATTCAAACTCAAGTCGGGAGGTAGGAGCGACGCCGAGATCGGTTAGCAATTGCCCGGGCAAGAAAGTAAGCGTGGCTCCTGTATCTACCACCAACGACACTTGCCGAGTGCGCTGCGGTGTGGCGGGATTAGCCACTGTTACGCTGACTTCGAATAACCTCATGCTTGTGCCCTAGCGGGAGACTTTTTCGAGCAACGCGATAAACTTCTCTTGCCGTGCCTTCTGGTCGAGGCCCAGGTATTTCTCCATCTGCTGTGTGGTGTTCATGGAGCAGAACTTCGGCCCGCACATGGAGCAGAAGGCGGCCTCTTTGTAGTAGGGGTCGGCCAGGGTCTCGTCGTGCATGGCGCGGGCGGTGTCTGGGTCGAGCGAGAGCTCGAACTGCTTCTCCCAATCGAAGAGGAAGCGGGCGTAGCTGAGCGCGTCGTCGCGGTCGCGCGCTCCGGGGCGATGCCGCGCCACGTCGGCCGCGTGGGCGGCAATCTTGTAGGCGATGATGCCCTGCTTGACGTCCTCCGGCCCCGGCAGCCCCAGATGCTCCTTCGGGGTCACGTAGCAGAGCATCGAGGCGCCGTGCCAGCCGATCATCGCCGCCCCGATGGCCGAGGTGATGTGGTCGTAGCCCGGCGCAATGTCGGTGACCAGCGGCCCCAGCGTGTAGAAGGGCGCCTCCTGGCAGAGCTCCATCTCCTTCTTCACCTGCAGCTCGATCTGGTCCATGGGAATGTGCCCCGGGCCTTCGATCATCACCTGCACGTCGTGCTCCCAGGCCTTCCGCGTCAACTCGCCCAGCACCTTGAGCTCGGCGAACTGCGCTTCGTCGGAGGCGTCGGCCAAGCAGCCTGGCCGCAGGCCGTCGCCGAGCGAGAAGCTGACGTCGTGCTTCTTGAAAATCTGGCAAATCTCGTCGAAGTGCTCGTAGAGCGGGTTCTGCTGGTGGTGGTAGGCCATCCACTGCGCCAGCAGGGCGCCGCCGCGGCTGACGATGCCGGTGATGCGGTTCCGCACCAGCGGCAGAAACTCTCGCAGCACGCCGGCGTGGATGGTCATGTAGTCCACGCCCTGCTCGGCCTGCTCCTCGATGACTTCGAGCAGCAGCCCGATGGTTAGGTCTTCGACCCGCTTCACCCGCGTGACCGCCTCGTAGATGGGCACAGTGCCGACGGGCACGGGGCTGGCGTCAATAATGGCCTGGCGGATGCGGGGGATGTCGCCGCCGGTCGAGAGGTCCATCACCGTGTCGGCGCCGTAG
>JACPRL010000151.1 GCA_016189965.1 Acidobacteriota bacterium
CCCGTGACGTTCACGACCGTCCGGCACATGTCGAGGATGCGATCCACGCCGAGCACCAGCGCGATGGCTTCGGGCGGCAGGCCGACCACCTGGAGGACAATCATCAGCAGGGGGATAGAGCCGCTGGGCACGCCGGCGGTGCCGACGGCGGTGAGCACCGCCATCACCACCACCATGAGCTGCTGGCCCAGGCCGAGGCTGACGCCGAACACCTGGGCGATGAAAAGCACGGTGACGCCTTCGAAGAGCGCGGTGCCGTGCATGTTCATGGTTGCGCCGAGCGGCAGGACGAAGCCGCAGACCTGGCGCGGGATGCCGAGCTCTCGCTCGCTCACCTCGAGCGTGGTGGGCAAGGTGGCGTTCGAGGAGCTGGTGGAGAAGGCGGTGACGATGATGGTCTTCGTGCGGGAGAAGAATTCGAGCGGGCTCATCCGCCCCAGCCAACGCACCAGCAGCGAGAAGACGCCGAAGAAATGCAGCGCCAGGCCGGCCACCACCGTGAGCACGTACCAGAAGAGCTTGGCGAGCACGTCGTAGCCGAAGAGCGCCGTGACGCTGAAGATGAGGGCGAAGACGCCGAAGGGCGCGAGCATCATCACCCAATCGATGATGACGATGACGGCGTCGCCCAGCGCTTCGAGCATCCCGAGCATCGGGCGGGCGCGCTCGGCGGGCAGCACGCTCAGTGCCGCGCCGAAGAGCAGCGAGAAGAAGATCAAGCCCAGCATGTCGAAGTTCGCCGCCGCCGCCACGGGGTTGCGCGGCACGATGTTCACCAGCAGCTCGACCCCGAAGCGCGTCTGCCCAGCCGCCTGCGCCATCTGCTGCGCCTGGCCGCTGAAGCGCGCCAACAGCTCCTGGCGGGTTTCGGGGGCGAGGCCGGCGCCGGGGCGCAGCAGGTTCACCAGCACGAGGCCAATCGCGCAGGCCACGGCGGTGGTAACGAAAAAGTAGACAATCGTCTTCAGGCCGATGCGGCCGAGCTTGCGGACGTCACCCAGGCCGGCCACGCCGAGGGTGAGCGAGGCGAAGACCAGGGGAACGACGATCATAATCAGCGCCCGGAGCCAGATCTGCCCGGCGGGCTGCGTGACGTTCCCGACCAGCCACACCAGCCGCGGCGCCGGGCCGAACAGCGAGTTCGCCACTACGCCGGCGGCAGCGCCGATCACCAGGCCGAGGAGAATCCGGGCGGCGAGGTTTTTCTCTGGTTTCGCGCTTTTCATGCGTCTTTCATGTCATCAAAAAAACCGGCGCGATTATCGCTGATTCACGCCGCGCCGCCAAGCGGAGAAAGCGGGGGAACGTGACCCGCGACTCTCTACACTTCGGCTTCGCTCAGTGCAGGCCGGCGACCCGTGAAAACGACAGGCGGGGCTTGACTCACCACAGAGGCACAGAGGACACAGAAGAGGACAGGAGAGAGGGGAACAAGCACGGCAGTTCCCAGCGGCAGGGGCCGCTGCGCTGAACACGAGAGGGAAGGGCTTCCAGGAACAGTGCCCGCTGCGCGGGCATGACAGGCAGGAATGCCTGTCCCACCAAAGACGTGACATAAGGTGTGGGGGGTTCCCACCCAGGTGGGTCGCGACGCCGTGGGACGGAACTAGAAGGGGATGCGGGAGCCGATGGGGCGGCGGGTCTGGTTGGAGGCGGGCGGGGCGCCGGGGAGGCTGGTGGGCTGGCCGGTCCAGTCGAAGCGGGCGAGAGCAGCGTCGAGCTCGAGCGGCCGGTCGAGGACGATGTCGAGCGTGGTGCCGCGGGCGAGCACGACCTCGCGGCCGCGCGTGAGGAGAATCCAAGCCAGACCCGCCGCGGCGCCCGCGCCAGCGCCAATGGCTGTGCCTTTGCCGCGGCCGGCGATAGCGCCGATGCCGGCGCCGGCGGCCGTCGTGCCGGCGACGGTGCCGACGTCCTCGCCCTTGGTGGTATCGCTCTTGACGCTGCCTTCGGTGCGGTCAACCTCTTCGTCGTTGACGGTGCCAGCGCTGGCCAGGCTGGCCGAGAGCCGCGTGGTGTAGCCGTTGGGCAGGGTCAGGTCGTCGAAGCGGACGTGGAGCTCACCGCGGCCCTTGATGCGCCCGGGGCGCTTGACCTGGGTAACCGTGCCGCGCACAAAGCTGCCCACGGGAATCAGAATGCGGTTGTTGACCACGACGGGGTAGATGGTTTCGAAGTAGACGAAGTCGCCCGGCTCGGCGGTCTTGGTGTTGACGGAATTCTGCAGCACGAGCGGGATGTGGGTGCCGACGGGGATGACCACGGTGGCCGGCTCCTCTTCGGCTGGTTCTTGGGCGGCAGGCTCGTCTTTGTCGGGCGGAGGCTGGGCGGGTTCCTGCGCCGCGGTTGCGGCGGCCAGCAACAGGCCGAGAAGCACACTCAGAAGGAAACGAAGGGAAAGCTTCGCCAGCATAGGTGCCTCCAGCGACGGCCTCACAACATCGTATTCCCTATGGATGCCGGATGCAAACCGCCCGTTGCCGCGGTTCATTGCGGAAGCTCCGCGGACGAGGGGCGAGCGGCTAGGAGGCGGTCGAAGAGGGGGAAGAAGATGTTGAAGCGCGCGGGAGCGCCCCGATGGTGCTGCATATGGTGGGCGCGGGCGGAGGCGAGCGCGGCGGGGAGCCAGCCGCCCTGATGGATGCGCCAGTGCATTTCTTCGACCGCGACGAGGTAGAGCGTAAAGGCGAGGACGATGCCGGGGCCGAGGCCGGGCCGGAGGGCCCATTCGAGGGCGGCGACGGGGGCGACGTTGGCGGCGAGCAGCGAGACGACGTAGAGCGGGCGGGCGATGATGACGATGTAGAGCGGCTCGTCGGGGGCGCCGACGGTGGCGTGGTGGAGGTCGAGGTGGCGGCGGGCGAACCAGTTGTCGGCGTCGTGGAGGAGGAAGCGGTGGACGACATACTCGAAGGCGTTGGCGTAGAGCAGTCCGAGGAGGAAGCCGGTGGCGAGCTGGAGCGGCGTCGGGGGGAAGGCCCAGGCAAGGGCCGCCGTGAGCAGCCCGCCGAAAAGCAGTGCGGTGAGCGCGGCGCAGCGCTTGATGGCGCGCCCGCGTCTGAGCGTTTCGGCCTCGGACAACATGGTCACCTCTGCTCTGGCGAGCAATTATATCGCGCGGGCGGCACAGACGCACGAGCGAGGGGGAATGAGGTAGACTCGGGGCGGGCAGGGAGATGCCGGCGCGCATTGCATCGTGGCGGCCGTTCGGGCTGGGCCACACCAAGCCGCACCACTACTGGGAAATCCTGCGCGTGCTGTGGGAGAACCGCGACAACCTGAGCTACGCCTGGCGGATTCTGCGCCACGGGGTGTGCGACGGCTGCTCGCTGGGGCCGGCGGGGCTGCGGGATAACACGATGGCGGGCGTGCACCTGTGCATGGTGCGGCTGAAGCTGCTGCGGCTGAACACCATGCCAGCGGTGGACGCGCGGCGCCTCGAAAACCTCGCCTCGCTCGGCGGGCTCTCGAACCGAGAGTTGCGGCGGCTGGGGCGGCTGCCCTATCCGATGGTGCGGCGGCGGGGCGAGCGGGGCTTCCGAAGGATTCGCTGGGAGGATGCGTTGGAGCTGGCGGCGGAGGCGATTCGCACGACGGCGCCCGAGCGGCTGGCCTTCTACACGACGTCGCGGGGGCTGACGAACGAGGTCTACTACGTCGCGGGGAAATTGGCGCGGGCGCTGGGGACGAACAACGTGGACAACGCGGCGCGGCTCTGCCACGCCGCTTCGACCACGGCGATGAAGGAGACGCTGGGGGTGGGCGCGGCGACCTGTTCTTACCGCGACTGGATCGGGACCGATTTGATCGTCTTGCTGGGGAGCGACATTGCGGCGAACCAGCCGGTGGCGACGAAGTATTTCTACTACGCCAAAGAGAAGGGGACGCGCATCGCGGTGGTCAACCCGTTCCGCGAGCCAGGGCTGGAGAGCTACTGGGTGCCTTCGATTCCGAAGAGCGCGCTGTTCGGCACGCGGCTGGCGGATGAGTTCTACCCGGTGCGGGTGGGGGGCGACATCGCGTTCCTGAATGGGGTGCTGAAGGTATTGATTGAGCGCGGAGCGATTGACGAGCGCTTCATCGCCGCGCACACGACGGGGTTCGAGGAACTGAAGCGGAAGCTCGCGGCGCAGACGTGGGAAGAGCTCGAGGCCGCAAGCGGGCTGCCGCGGGCGGCGATGGCGCGGTTGGCCGAGAGCTACGCGCGGGCGCGCACGGCGGTGTTCATCTGGTCGATGGGGCTGACGCAGCACCGCTTCGGGGTGGAGAACGTGAAGGCGGTGGTGAACCTGGCGCTGGCGCGCGGGATGGTGGGGCGGGAGAAGTGCGGGCTGGTGCCGATTCGCGGGCACAGCGGCGTGCAGGGGGCGGCGGAGGTGGGCTCGGTCCCGGGGCAGTACGTGGCGGGCTTCGCGGTCAACGAAGAAAACGCGCGGCGCTTCGCGCAGCTCTGGGGGTTCGAGCCGCCGGCCGGGCGGGGGCTCGACGCCCCGCAGATGCTCGAAGCGGCGGCGCGGGGGGAACTCGACGTGTTGTATTCGATCGGGGGGAATTTTCTCGAGACGATGCCGGAGCCTGGCTTCATCCGCGCGGGGTTCGCGCGGCTGCGGCTGCGCGTGCATCAGGACATCATGCTGAACTCTTCGATGCTGCTCGACTCGGACGCGGTGCTGCTGCTGCCGGCCCGGACGCGCTACGAGCAGGCGGGCGGCGGGACGCTGACCAGCACGGAGCGGCGGATCCGGTTCAGCCCGGAGATTCGGGGAGCGCGGATGGGGGAGGCGCGGTCGGAGTGGGAGATTCTGGTCGCGCTGGCGCAGCGCGTGCTGGCGGAGGAGCGCCGCGGGGCACTCTACTATCGCACGGCGGGGGAGATCCGGCAGGAGATGGACCGCGTCATCCCGCTCTACAAAGGCATCGGGCGGCTGGCGAAGGAAGGCGACTGGGTGCAGTACGGCGGGGAGCGGCTGCTCGAAGGCGGCGTGTGCGGGGGGCTGCCCGAGGGCCGGGCGCGGTTCAGCGCGCTCGACCTGCCTCCGGTGGGCGGAGGCGACGCGCGGTTTTATCTCGCGACGCGGCGCGGGAGCCAGTTCAACTCGATGGTGTTCGACGCCGTGGACGCGTTGACAGGCGCCGCGCGCACGGACGTTTTCATGGCGGCGGAGGATGCGGCGGCGCTCGGCATCGGCTCGGGCGAGCGCCTCCGGCTGCGCTCGGCGACGGGGCAGATGGTGGGCCGAGCGCGGGTGGTGAAGCCGGGCGGGCTGGCGCGGGGCTGCCTGGTGGCGCTGTGGCCGGAGGCGAACGTGCTGGTGGGGCGGCGCTACGACCCGGGCTCAGGTGAGCCGGACTACAACGCCGAAGTAACAGTGGAACGAGTAGTGTCCTAGAAGGCGAAAAGCAGATCCTTCGACTGCGCCCCACCCATTCGGGGAATGGGCGGGGCTCCGCTTCCTTCGACTACGCTCAGGACAGGCCCTGACAAAAATAAAAAGCCCACGGCACCCCGGCCCGTTCCCGCGCAGGAACGAGCGGGGCGGGCAAAAGGCGTGCCGTGGCTACCCCTACCCGCTCTTCGTTTCTCGTAACAGGCGGCAAGTTGTAAACTCGTCGAGACGAGAGTGGAAAATAGCACAGTCGCTTTCATCGAGCCGCAGACCAAAGCGAGCCAGTTGCTCGCGATCCGCATCTTCCAGAGGCGAGATGGCGAGGCTACGAATTGGTCCTGGATGGGTGGCGATCATCCGGACGGCTTCGCGACCCAGTTCGGTCTCCGGTCGCAAGGGCATATTGCCGGTGAGACGCACCATCCGCGTCGAATCGGGCAAAAACGGAATCACGTAGCTAAAGGGCGATCCGTCTCCGAGCATGATATAGAGCGTGTTGGGGGCAGAAGCGACGGAGATTAAGTGCACGCCGAACCAGTCCTTGTCGTAGGGAATCCGTCCCCATTCCGGAGTCTGAGTCCATAGCACAGAAAAAAGGGTCAAGGCCGCCA
>JACPRL010000140.1 GCA_016189965.1 Acidobacteriota bacterium
ACCCGTTCTCTCGAATCTTTGAGCAACGATTCGCGAGAGTTGCTACTATCGTTAAATCTTCCTTCAATGACCATACGGATGCCGAGCAGATCGGCCACGATGATATCGGGGAGGTCGCGGGTCTTGCGCGCAATTGACTTGCGGATTGTCTCGGGAACGGAGAGCATTCCGCGTTGCTCAAGAAGCTCAGCAAGAGCAACGTTCACAACCTCTTCGCGGAAATCGACTTTTGGCATCAACGCCAGATTATACAGATTGTGGTCGAAGCATGAAACAGAACCCGACGCGGCTTGGGCCGGTCGTATTCTGCCGTGACGGCGAAATTAGGTCACTACCAGCACTACGTTCCGTTTCCCGTTCAGCCCAGCGGCTCCCTTGTCCCGCTTGCCCTGAGCACTGTCGAAGGGAGCCCAGCCGAGGGATGCCGCTGGGCTTACAACCTCCAACCTCGCCCTCGGGCCCCGGTGGCGCCCAACCGCCCCTCGCAGTACAATACCCCTTCGACCCACGGGGGAGGCCTCTCGGTGAAGGCCCGCGTCTACGTCACGCTGAAGAAGACAGTCCTCGACCCTCAGGGCCAGACCATCCTGCGGGCGCTCGAAGGCCTCGGTTATCGCGGCCTCCAGCAGGTGCGCCAGGGCAAGGTGTTCGACATTCAGCTCAATGGCCTTTCCAAGCTGGAGGCGCAACAGCAGCTCGAGCGCATCGCCCGCGACGTCCTCACCAATCCCGTTATCGAAGAATTCCGCTGCGAGCTGGAAGACTAGGAACCGCAGATGAACACAGATAAACACAGATTTGTCAGTGGGGCGGACATTCTTGTCCGCCAGGGCAGGCGAGAATGCCGCCGGCGGCGCTTTTTCACTGGTCGCTGGTCGCTGGCCACTGGTCGCTGACCATGTGCGGCATCGTCGGTTACATCGGTAAAAAGCCCGTCGTGCCCATCCTGCTCGACGGGCTCAAACGTCTCGAATACCGCGGTTACGACTCGGCCGGCATCGCCGTCGTGGCGGAGAACGGGAAACTCGAAGTCCGCCGCTGCCAGGGCAAGCTGCGCAACCTCGAAGAAGCCATCCGGCTGCAACCCCTCGACGGCGTCTACGGCGTCGGCCACACCCGTTGGGCCACCCACGGCCGCCCCACCGAAGAAAACGCCCACCCGCACCGCGACTGCCACGGCAACATCGTTGTCGTCCACAACGGCATCATCGAGAACTACCTCACCCTCAAGCAGCAGCTCCAGGCCGCCGGCCACAAGTTCGTCACCGAGACCGACACCGAGGTCATCGCCCACTTGGTGGAGAAATACCAGAGCGCGAACGGCCGCCTGCCGCTCGAAGAGGCGGTGCGCCGCGCCGTCCAGGAGCTCCACGGCGTCTACGCCATGGCCATCCTCTCCGTGCACGACCCCAACAAGATCGTCGCCGTCCGCCTCGGCCCCCCCGCCGTCATCGGCCTGGGCAAGGACGAATACTTCGTCGCCTCCGACATCCCCGCCATGCTCTACCACACCCGCGACGTCTTCTTCCTCGCCGACCGGGAGATCGCCGTCATCACCCCCGACGGCGTCCGCCTGCTCGACTTCGCCGGCAACGCCCTCCAGCGCGACATCCAGCACATCACCTGGGATCCCATCCAGGCCGAAAAGAGCGGCTTCAAGCATTTCATGCTCAAGGAAATCTTCGAGCAGCCCCGCGCCGTCCGCGACACCCTGCTCGGCCGCCTCTCCCGCGAAACCGGCCGCGTCTACCTCGGCGAAGAGGTGGACATCAGCGAAGAGGAGTTCCGCCAGTTCCGCGACGTCAAAATCGTCGCCTGCGGTACCTCCTGGCACGCCGCTCTGGCGGGTAAGTTCATGCTGGAGCGCCTGGCGCGTTTGCCCGTCGAAGTCGACTACGGCTCCGAGTACCGCTACCGTGAGCCCATCATTGACGAACACACCCTCACCGTCATCATCAGCCAGTCGGGCGAAACCGCCGACTCCATCGCCGCCCAGCGCGAAGCCCTACGCCGCGGCTCGAAAACGCTCGCCATCTCCAACGTCGTCGGCTCCATGATTCCCCGCGAAGCTCACGGCGCCCTCTACACCCACGCCGGACCGGAAATCGGCGTCGCCTCCACGAAGACTTTCGGCACCCAACTCGCCGCCCTCTTTATTCTTGCCCTCTATCTGGCCCAGGTGCGCGGCCGGCTCACTCCCGAGCAGTCGAAGCCCTACCTCGAAGAGCTGCTGAAAATCCCCACCAAGCTCGAACACATCCTGCAGCGCGACGACGAAATCGAAGAGCTGGGCCGCACCTTCTTCCGCAGCCACGACTTCCTCTTCCTCGGCCGCGGCATCCACTACCCCATCGCGCTCGAAGGGGCGCTGAAGCTCAAGGAGATTTCCTACATCCACGCCGAAGGCTATCCGGCCGGCGAGATGAAACACGGGCCCAACGCCCTGATTGATTCCACCCTGCCCGTGGTCGTGCTCGCCACCTGCGACCACAACGACCCCGAGTCCGTCACCCGCTACGAAAAAACCGTCAGCAACATCCGCGAGGTCAAAGCCCGCGACGGCATCGTGCTCGCCGTCGTCACCGAAGGCGACACCGAGGCCCGCGCCGCCGCCGACCACGTGCTCGAGCTCCCGCCCACCTGCGAGCTCCTCTATCCGCTCCTCGAGGTCGTTCCCCTCCAGCTCCTCGCCTACCACATCGCCGTCCGCCGCGGCTGCGACGTCGATCAACCCCGCAACCTCGCCAAGTCCGTCACCGTCGAATAGCAGGTCACATTTTTGTTGCTACTCGGTACCTGGTACCGGGTACTCTGTACCCTGCCGAATCGCCCGTGACGCGCGAACCGCTTCAGCCTGTGCCCTCCGTTCGCTTCCGCGAAGCTTTCTGGTACTGGCTCAAGCTGGGCTTCGTCAACTTCGGCGGCCCGGCCGGCCAAATCGCCCTGATGCACCACGAGCTGGTCGAGCGCCGCCGCTGGATCTCGAACCAGCGCTTCCTGCACGCCCTCAACTTCTGCATGCTGCTCCCCGGGCCGGAAGCCCAGCAACTGGCCGTCTACATCGGCTGGCTGCTCCACCGCGCCGCGGGCGGCCTCGTGGCGGGAATCTTTTTCGTCCTGCCGAGCTTCTTCGTCCTTCTGGCTCTCTCCTGGATTTACGCCGTGCACGGCAACCTCCCCGCCGTGGCCGCCGTCTTCCACGGCCTGCGCGCCGCCGTCATCGCCGTGGTGGCGCTGGCGGTTTTTCAGATCGGGCGCAAGGCCCTCCGCCACCCGCTCAAAGTCGGCGTCGCCGCCCTCGCCTTTGTCGCCATTTTCTTCCTCAAAGTTCCCTTTCCCGCCATCATGATCGCCGCCGGCCTCGTCGGCCTCGTGGCCGGCCGACTCTGGCCAAAGGCTTTTGCCCTGCCGCTCGCCGTGGAAGGAACAACTGATGGCGCCGCCGTCCTCGACGAAGACGTCCCGCCGCCCCCGCACGCCCGCACCGACCTCGGCCGCGCCCTGCTCGTCCTCGCCACGGGGCTTCTTGCCTGGTGGGGCCCGTTGGCTCTCGTGGCGTGGTGGCGTGGCGGGCAGGATGTGCTGACGCAGGAGGCCATCTTCTTCAGCAAGGCCGCGATGGTCACCTTCGGCGGCGCCTACGCCGTGCTCGCCTACCTGGCGCAGGCAGCCGTCGAACAGTACGGCTGGCTTGAGCCCGGCGAAATGCTCGACGGCCTCGGTCTGGCCGAATCCACCCCCGGCCCGCTCATCATGGTCACTCAGTTCGTCGGCTTCCTCGGCGCCTACCGCCATCCCGGCGAGCTCGACCCGCTTCTGGCCGGCGCGCTCGGCGCCCTGGTCACCGTCTGGGCTACCTTCGCCCCCTGCTTCCTCTGGATTTTTCTCGGCGCGCCTTATATCGAACACCTGCGCGGCCACAAAGCTCTGAACGCCGCGCTCTCGACCATCACTGCCGCTGTCGTCGGCGTAATTCTCAACCTCGCCGTCTGGTTCGGCCTGCACACGCTCTTCGCCACCGTCACGGAAAAAACCGCCGCCGGCATAGTGCTGACTCTCCCCCGGCTCACTACGCTCGATCCTCTGGCCCTGGTGCTCGCCGTCGCCGCTTTCGTCGCCTTGGCCCGCTTCCGCTGGCCGATGATTCCCGTCCTGCTGGCCAGTGCCGCCGTGGGCTTTTTCTTCCGCCTCTTTTTTGGCTGAGAACTTCAGGCCAGGCCAGAACTAGGTTATATCATCAGGCAGCTTCGGCGAAGGAGTGGACAATGAAATGGATTACCCGCAGCAACGTCAAAGTCGACCGCGTCGCCTGCCCCTGGCTCATCCAACGTTTTGTTGACCCGGAGGCGGAATTCCTCTTTGTGCCCGAAGCCGAGCTGCTCGAAACCGCCCGCTGCGAAAACGCCACCCCCTTCGACGCCCCGCGCCTGGCCGAGGTCAAGCTGAACCATCGCGGCGACGGCTGCACCTTCGAAGCCGTCCTCGAAGACCACCGGCTCGACGATCCCGCCCTCGCCCGCCTCGCTCTCATCGTCCGCGCCGCCGACGTCAAAGGCCAGGAGCACGTCGCCCCCGAAGGCCTCGGCCTGCGCGCCCTCGCCGAAGGCTTCGCCCAACTCGGCCTCTCCGACCACGAGCGCTTGGCACGCCAGTTCCCGGTCTATGACGCCCTGTACGAATATGCGCGCCGCTTGGTGAGCTGAGCCATCGTGGCGGTTACTCGCGACCTGCTGCTCCTCTACGCCGCCGCCTTCCTCCGCTCGATGGGCATCGGGCTGACTGGCGTGCTGCTGGCGCTCTATCTGGCCCAGGCGGGCTTGAGCGCCGGCGCCATCGGCGTCGTTGTCGCCGTCGGCCTGGCGGGCTCCGCCTCGGCCACGCTGCTCGTAACCTTGGCCGCCGACCGCCTCGGCCGCCGCGCCACTCTGCTCCTGCTCGCCATCCTTTCAGCGGCCGGCGGCGTCGTACTGGCGCTCGCCTCCGAGCTCACTGTTTTTCTCCTCGCCGCCTTCTTCGGCATGCTCAACGGTATGGGCCGCGACCGCGGCGGTGCGGTGGCGCTCGAGCAGGCCATCGTCCCGGAAACCATCCCCGCCGCGCGCCGCACCTGGGCGCTGGCCTGGTACAACCTACTGCTCGACACCGGCGGCGCGCTGGGCGGGCTGGCCGGCATCCTGCCCTACCTTCTGCGGCAGCGCCTCGCGTTCGAGGTGCTCGACTCCTACCGGCTCACCTTCGGCTTCTACACCCTGCTGATGCTGACCGGTGCCGCGCTCTACTTGGGACTCAGCCAGCAGGTCGAAGTGCACTCGGCGGGAGCGCCGCCGCCGCCGGTCTCCCCCGCGGCGAAGAAAATCGTCTACCGCCTGGCAGGCCTCTTCACGCTTGACAGCGTCGGCGGCGGCTTCCTGACCAACACCCTGCTCGCCTACTGGTTCTTCCGCCGCTTCGGCGTGGGCGAGGAGTGGCTGGG
>JACPRL010000141.1 GCA_016189965.1 Acidobacteriota bacterium
CCGATGAACACTTTGTCCAGCGGAATGTCGGTCATCGGCGTGCCCGGCTCGAGCGCCATATAGACCAGCGCCTGCTCGGCCGCTTTGCGGTCCACCGGGTCGGCAAATGACGCCGGGTCGGGCACGCGGCCGGTGACTTCCGTAACCATGCCGGGGTTCGTGCCCCAGGTGACCATCGGCGCAATGTCATCCGCCCGCAACTCGACCCCGCGGTCGTACTTCGCGCCCGGGTCGGTGGCCAGCGCCCGCCAGCGCTCCACCACTTCCTTGAAGTCTTTGCCGCGCGGGACGAAGGGGCGGCCATCCAGGTATTCAAAGGTCGTCTCGTCCGGCGCCACCATCCCGGCGCGCGCGCCGGCTTCGATGCTCATGTTGCACATCGTCATCCGGCCTTCCATCGAAAGGGCGCGCACCGCCGCGCCGCCGTACTCGATGACGCAGCCGGTGCCGCCGGCGACGCCGATCTTGCCGATGATGGCCAGAATCAAGTCCTTGGCCGTCACGCCGGGCGGGCGCTTCCCTTCCACGCGCACCAGCAGCGTGTGGGAGCGGAACTGGAGCAGGCACTGCGTGGCGAGCACGTGTTCGACCTCGCTGGTGCCGATGCCGAAGGCGAGCGCCCCGAAGGCGCCGTGAGTCGAGGTGTGGCTGTCGCCGCAGACGATGGTCAAGCCCGGCTGGGTCAGTCCGAGCTCGGGCCCGATGATGTGCACGATGCCCTGGTTCTGGCTGTGCAGATCGAACAGGCGCACGCCGGTCTCGCCGCAGTTGCGCTCCAGCGCCTCGAACTGCGCGCGAGCGTTCGTGTCCAGGATGGGCAGCTCGCGGTTCTTGGTGGGCACCGAGTGGTCCATCACGGCGAAGGTCAGGTCGGGCCGGCGCACCGGGCGGCGGGCCTGCTTCAGGCTGGCGAAGGCTTGCGGGGAGGTGCCTTCGTGAATCAGGTGACGGTCAATGTAGAGCAGGGCCGGCTGGCCCGGCTCTTCGTGGACGACGTGGCCGTCCCAGATTTTTTCGTAGAGCGTTTTCGGCGGCATCTGGCAAGAGGTTTAGTGTACCACTCAGGCGGCTTCGTGGAGAATGGCCAGCACGGTTTCGTTCCAGCCGACGGGGCCAGCGCCGCGCGCCAGGCGCGCGTGGCGGAGCTTCTGGCGGACGCGCTCGTCGTAGCTCGAGTCGAACTTCTGTACCAGGACCGGGAGGTCGACCACCTGCAGGAAGTCAAGATCGTTGGGGCTGTCGCCCAGGCCGACGGTGCGAACTTCGGTGTAGAGCTGTCGGTAGAGCTCCACTAGCTTCGCCACCGCCACGCCTTTGTCGTTGTCGCCCATCAAGTGGAGGAAGCGGCTGCCTTCGCGCCAGCGCAGCC
Organism: Acidobacteriota bacterium; assembly: GCA_016189965.1. Classification (GTDB taxonomy): domain Bacteria; phylum Acidobacteriota; class Terriglobia; order Acidiferrales; family 2-02-FULL-67-57; genus JACPRL01. The sequence goes on from JACPRL010000141.1 coordinate 1,370, forward strand.
CGCGCTGCTGCAGCCAGCGGAAGAAGCGCTCCTTCTGCCGCGGCGTGCCCTTCTCGATGAGGAAGGGCTCGTCGTATTCGCGCTGGCGGGCGCGCTTGGCGGCGGCGCGCGTCAGGTGGCAGTGCTGCGCGACCTCTTTGTCGCTCATCTGGCTGAAGCCGCGCACGCAGACGCCACTGGTCTCGGCGGCTTCCTCGAGCGCCTGTACCAATTTCGGATAGCGCTGGCCGAGCTCGAGCACCTGAAAGCCCGATTCGACCAGCGCCGTGGGCAGGGCGAAGGGAAAATAGTTGCGGGGGATGTAGAGGGCGCCGCCGTTTTCGGCCACGAAGGGGTCGGTCAAGCTCAGCTCCTCGCGCAGCGGGATGACTTCGGCGCGGGTCTTGCTGGTGCAGACGACGAGCGGGCAGCCGCGCAGGCGGAGCTGGCGCAGTGCCGGGTGCGCCGGCTGCCAACTGTAGGTGTAGTGGTCGAGCAGCGTGCCGTCGAGGTCGGTGAAAAAGATCCAGCGAGCCATGCGGACTTACCAGTTAACAGTTTACAGTTATCAGTTATCAGCCCTGCATTACAAGTGGCGTACGCCTTCTTCCTCTTCCTCTTCCTCTTCCTCGCGCGTGCCGCGGCGCACGAGCGACTCGAGCGCCTGCCGGGCCAGGTCCTTGCCCGCCAGCCCGAAGGCAATAGCGAGCGCCGTGACAATCCCGCCGAAGAGCACACCGAAGGCAATCGCCAGCGTCGTCTGCCCAATGCCCAGATGCTCGAAGGCCACAATGAGCGCCAGCAGCCAGATGAACAGGCGCACGCCACCGGCCAGCAGCCGCGCGCTCTCCAGCCGCGCGTTCACGGCAGCAATCAACGTGCCGCGGCCGAAGAAGGCCGCCGCCAGGCCGCCCACCACCAGAATCACACCGGCCACCAGCAGGTCGGGCAGGTAGTTGAAGAAGCGCAGCACCAAGTCGCTGCCCGTAGGCCCCAGCGCGTTCAAGACCAGCAGCGCGGTCAAGAGCAGCACAAAGGCCTGAACGCACTGCGCCACGGCGTAGGAGCTGCCGCGGTAGAGCCCGACGCGCTCGATGACCGCTGCCAGGCCCATGCGCTCGGCCCCACGGTCGAAGCGCACGGCGCGCAGGCTGCGATAAACCACCTGCTTGGCGAGCCAGGCCGCCACCAGGCCGAGCAGCAGCAGCACGATCGCCGTCGACAAGTGCGACAGATAGCCGACGATTTGCCACCAGAGTTGCTGCAAAGGCTCGACCACCGCTCGCTGCCAGAGTCCTTCGTCCATGGCTCCTCCTTTACACTGAGCGCCGGCGAAGCATTTCTACTTCGCCTCCCAGCGGTCAATCAGCCGCGGCTTCAATTGCTCGTAGGCCAGGCAGAGCCGCTCAATCCTCTGCTCGGCGTCATCGTCGCTGGCCTCCGCCGTGCGCCCGACGAACGAGCCCACCCAACCGAGGTAGAGCGGCGTGAGGGATTGCAGGAGGTGTGTGCGGTCGAGCTTGCGGTGGTGGAAGGCGGCGGCGAATTCGTAGATCAAGGCGGCCCAGACTTCATCCCGCAGCTCGAACTCCTCGGCCGGGACGCCGGCCAGCCGCTCGAGCTCCCCGGCCAATTCTGGCGGCAGGAAGGATTGATAGACCGACGCGAGGTCCCGCACGCCGTGCTGGAAGGCGCTGCGGATGCGCTCCGGATTCACCTTCACCGGCTCCAGCCCGACCGTGTAGGGAAAACCGTAGAGCGGCGCCGGCACCGAGCCGTGGATGTTCTTCCAAACCTTTTCGTGCTCCTCCATCAAGCCGAAGAGAGAGCCGACGACCTGCACCAACATGGCGGTCAAGTCGGCGCCGGGGTCTTTGGGATCGTGGATCTTGGCGCCGAGAAAAACCTGGCAGACGCGGAAGCGCTCGGCGAGCGCCGTGGTCGTCATCCAGATGTCGACGCCGTAGCGCGCCACGTCCGTCTCCCAGACGTCTTTGCTCAACAACCGCTCGACCATCTTGGCGGAGAGCCCGAACTCGCCGCCGATGGGCTGCCGGACTCGTGTCCCGTAGAGCGCGCGGGTGAGCGGATAGACCATGCTGTTGGTGATGGTGCCGTCGTACTTGTGGCGCCGGTAGTAGGGGGCCACGTAGTCGAAGTTGTGCTCCAGCACCGGCCGCACCAGCAGGTCGACCCAGTCGGGGGTGATGCTGCGCAGGTCGGCGTCCACCACCGCGCAGGCTTGCGCCCCGAGCTGCCGAGTGACGAGGAAAATGGTACGGAAGGCGCTGCCCTTGCCCGGCAGGCCGTGGTAGGGGGTACTGATCCGGTGGATGGGATGGATGGGGTGGCGCACCAGCAGCAGCGATTCGGTCTCCAGTTGCGTCTGCAAGACCGCCTGCGGCGTCCCGTCCTTCGAGCCGCCGTCGGAATTCACGATGACCGAGCGCCGGTCGGGGAAATGCTTGCTCAGGCCGGCGCTCACCGCCCGCACCACGTGCGCGACGGTGCGGGAGTTGTTGTAGCTGGGGATGCCCACGATGATGTCGGCCTTCTCCAGCTTCTCCAGCGTCTGCCGGGTGTCGGGGGGCAGGACATCCACGTCAACCATCAGCAGACCTCAGGCGTTGTCCTCTTCAACGGCCAGCTCGAGCTGGTTGAAGAAGTCGGGCAGCGCCGCCACCACGCGGTTCCAGTTGGGAATCAGCGGCACGCCGAGCGGGTCGTGCAGGATCTCCTCCGCCGCCAGGGCCACGGCGCGGGCGAAGGCCTGCACCGCCACCTCCTCTTCGTGCCGGTCGAATTCCAGGCCGTTGATCATGGCGTCGGCGTAGTAGCGGGTGACGGTGTCCTCGGCCGTGCGCACGTACTTGGTCTGGACGGTGCGCAGCACGCCGTCGGAGAAGACCGCGCCTTCGGCCGCCAGCATGCGGAACATCGTCTTGGCGATGTCGACGCTCATCCGCATCAAGCCCTTCTGCGGATCATCGCCCGAGAGCGCCTGGTGCTTGTGCTCGTAGTTCTCGATCAGGTCCACCTGGCAGATGCGCTTCAGGGCGCAGTTGCGGTAAATCTCCGCCAGCACGCCCACCTCCAGGCCCCAGTCGGCTGGGATGCGGTTCACCCGCGCCAGCTCGGCGTGCATGGCGAACTCGCCCGCCAGCGGATAGCGGAAGCTGTCGAAGTAGACCAGGAAGGGCGAGTAGCCGAAAATCTGCTCCAGGGTGCGCACGAAGGGCGTGACGAACAGGCGCGTCACGCGCCCGTGGAGCTTGGTGGTGAAGCGGGCGTAGAAGCCCTTGCAGAATTCGAAATCCAGGTTGGGGTTCGAGACCGGATAGAGCAGCCGCGCCAACAGCTCGCGGTGGTAGTTGACGATGTCGCAGTCGTGCAGCCCGATCACCCGCGCCTGCCCGCTGGCCAGCACGTAGCCGTAGGCGATCCAACAGGCGCGGCCCTTGCCCGCCGGCCCCGCCGCCAACTGGTTTTCCTCCAGCAGCCGGAAAAGCCGCTGGAGGCGCTCGCCGTCGTTCCAGATGATGCGCGCATTCTTGTGCACGCCGCTCAACTGGCTCTTGGCGTCGGCAAACTGCTCGGCGTTGGCCGCCCCCAGCGTGAGCACAATCTGGCGCAGGTAGGGAACCTTCTTCAGCTCCTCCAGGATGCGCCCCATGGCCGGCGTCTCGAACTCCGAGTAGAGCGCCGGCAGCACCAGCGCCATCAGCGACTGGCGCGAGAAGCGCACCAGCTCGTCCTCCAACTCCTCGATGCGCCGCTGGCCCAGCCGGTGCAGCGTGGTCACCACGCCGGTCTGGTAGAAATCCGACATCCGCCCTCCTGTCTCTTGGCCCGCGGGGCGCCTCGAAGCGTTCTCCACGATTCCGCGCGGAGGAACCGAACAAGTGGGAGTTCAGTGTAGTCGGTCGCTGCGAGGGGAGTCAAACAGAACCGACGCGGTCAGGACTTCGAGGCTATCTCCGGCAGCATCTTTCCGGTGCGCAGAGCATAGTGCACGCCGGAGGCGATGGTGAGCGCCGCTGTCACCCACAGCAGCCATCGCTTCGTCTCCAGCAGCCAGGCCGCCCGCGTCACCTCCACCAGCACCACCACGAACACCGTCACCACCTGCGCCGTCGTGCACGTCTTGCCATACACGCTGGGTGGAAAGGGGCGGTAGCCGACGCCAACCAGGATGGCGACGGCAATGGCGACGATCAGCACGTCCCGCATCAGCACCAGAACGGTCAGCGCCCAGGGCACGTCGCCGTTCACCGCCAGCACCACGAACGAGGTCGAAAGTAGCAGTTTGTCGGCAATCGGGTCGAGGTAGGCGCCGAGCGGCGTCCGCTGCTCCAGCCAACGCGCCAGCGCGCCGTCCAACAGGTCGCTCGCGCCCGCCGCCACCAGCAGCGCCAGCGCCCAGCCATAGCTGCCGTCCAGCAGTGCCAGCGCGAAGAAAGGAATGAGCACCAAGCGCAAAAGCGTGAATTGATTGGCGAGAGTGAAAATCCGCGGCTTCACGGCTCCCCGCCGCCACTATACCCTTGCCCCTTTCCCGCCGACAAGCCCGCCGCGCCCGTTTTTCCGTCGTCAGTAGGACAGGCATTCTTGCCTGTCAGGGGCGCGCAGCGCCCCCTTTGTCCTTTGCCTATGTAGGGCGGCAGCTTGCTTGCTCTGCCTGGCTGAGTTTGTCGAAGAGAGTGAAGCCGAAGGGTCGAGGAATCTGCCTTTGGTTCCCGGCAGGTCTACGACTCGACCAGCGAGTCCAAGTAGGCGAGCAGGCTGCGGCCCACTTGCCGCTCGAACATCTCCGCCAGCGACGGGATGCGGCCCACGGCTTCGTCGAGCGCGATGCGCTCCACCCGCTGCATGGGGTAGAAAATCGTCGCCAGCCCGACGGCACCCGCCTCCGGATCCTTCACCTGCCGGATGAAGTCTTCAAAGCTGTTGACGTCAATCCCGCGCACCGTCACGCCCGACGGCGTCAGCGCAATCAACTGCCCCCAGATTTTCTCCTTCGGGTCGTGCAAACTAACGATGACGATGGAATTCAGTTCCATGGGCGTCGCGGGCTGCTGCTATTGTCCTCCTAGACCTTGATCTGCTTCAAGTCCTTCGCGAGAGCCAAGGTCGGCTCCGTCGCTTTTTGCACTTCCTCGGGCGTGACGCCCGGCGCCACCTCTTTCAGCACCAGCCCGTCCGGCGTCACCTCCATCACCGCCAGCTCGGTGATGATGGTGTTCACCACGCCCACGCCGGTGAGCGGCAGCGTGCACCGCTTCAGGATCTTCGGCTTGCCCTTCGCCGTGTGCTCCATCGCCACGATGACGCGCCGCGCACCCGCCACCAAGTCCATCGCGCCGCCCATGCCCTTCACCATTTTGCCCGGAATCATCCAGTTGGCCAGATTGCCCTTCGCGTCCACTTCGAGGGCGCCGAGGATGGAGAGGTCAATGTGGCCGCCGCGAATCATGGCGAAGGAATCGGCGCTCGAGAAATAGCAGGCGCCGCGCACCTCCGTCACCGTCTCCTTGCCGGCGCTGATCAGGTCGGGGTCTTCCTCGCCTTCGTACGGCCACGGCCCGATGCCCAGCAGCCCGTTCTCCGACTGCAGCACCACGTCCATGCCCGCCGGGATGTAGTTCACCACCAGCGTGGGCAACCCGATGCCCAGGTTCACGTAGTAGCCGTCGCGCAGCTCCTGCGCCACGCGCCGGGCGATGAACTCCCGCGCCGCTTCCCCCGTCAACGCCGCCATTGCTCCTCCATCCTCCTATGCCTCCTTCTTCCTCACCGTGCGCCGCTCGATGCGCTTCTCGTAGTTCACGCCCTGGAAGATGGCGTCCACATAGATGCCGGGCGTGTGAACCGTGTCCGGGTCGAGCGCCCCCAGCTCCACCAGCTCCTCCACCTCGGCAATCACGTAGTCGGCCGCCGTTGCCATCACCGCGTTGAAGTTCCGCGCCGTCTTGCGGTAAACCAGATTTCCCCACGGGTCGCCCTTCCACGCCTTGAGGAAAGCGAACTGCGCCCGCAGCGGCTTCTCCAGCACATACATCTTGCCGTCAAACTCCCGCGTCTCCTTGCCCTCGGCCACCAGCGTCCCGTAGCCCGTCGGCGTCAAAAACCCGCCGAGGCCCGCCCCGGCAGCGCGCATGCGCTCGGCGAGCGTCCCTTGCGGGATCAGCTCCACTTCCAGCTCGCCGCTCAGCACCTGCTGCTCGAAGAGCTTGTTCTCGCCCACATAGGTGGAAATCATCTTCTTCACCTGCCGCGTCTGGAGCAGCAGCCCGATGCCGAAATCGTCCACGCCGGCGTTGTTCGACATCACCGTCAGGTGGCGGATTGCCTTCCGCCGCACCGCCGCAATCAGGTTTTCCGGAATCCCGCACAGCCCGAAGCCGCCCATCATAATCGTCGCGCCGTCGCCCACCTTCCGGATGGCCTCGTCGGCGTTCTTCACCACTTTGTTCATCGCTTCTTTTCCTCCGCGGCGCCGCGCAGCCAAGCGCAGGTTTGCTGCGCCTTCTGAAACTCTTCCTCCAGTTCTTTCGAGCGCAGGTGCGTGCGCAGGCGCTCCAGCCGCTGCTCCAGCCGCTCGAGCGCCCGCGCCAGGTTGTCGGCGTTGGTCAGGCAGATGTCGCGCCAGAGCTCGTAGGGGCTCCCCGCCAGCCGCATCATATCGCGCAAGCCGCTCCCGGCGAGCTGCAGCGGCAGGCCGTCTTCGTCCGTTTCATCCCACACGGCACTCGCCAGCGCCGTTGACACCAATTGCGGCAGGTGCGACACCAGCGCCACCGCCCAGTCGTGCGTCTCCGCATCCAACTCCACCGGCTCCGCGCCCAGCCGCCGCACCCACACCAGAAACTCCTCTTTACCCTGAGTCGCGCCCAGCGCGACGAAGGGCTCCGCCTCCTCTGCTTCTTGTGCCTCCCGTATCACTATGTACTTCGTCCCCACAAAGAGATCGCCATTCGCGTTCTCGATTCCACTCGCTTCCTTCCCTGCCATCGGGTGCCCGCCGAGAAATCGCACTGCTTCCGGCATGGCTTCGCGCGCCAGCCGGCAGATGCGCACCTTGGTGCTGCCGCTGTCAGTCACCAGCGCGCCCGCCTTCGCCGCCCGCGCCACCGTGGGCAGCAACTCCAGGATCAATGTCACCGGCGTGGCCAAATACACCAGGTCGGCCTCGCCGACCGCCTCGGCAATGTCCGTTGTGGCGGCGTCAATCGCGCCTCGCTCCTTCGCTCGCGCCAGAACTTCCTCTCGATCCCAGCCGATGACTTGGCCGGCAAACCCGCGCTGCTTCAGCCCCAAGGCAAACGAGCCGCCGATGAGCCCGCAACCCAGCACCGCAATGCGCTGAAACATTCGTGTAGGATGGCCTTTCCGAGTCAACGAGTCAACGATTCAACGCTTAACCGATTCGTCGCTGGACAGCGGCCGCAATGATGCGCAGTTGCTCCATCAACTCCGCGAACTGCTCGGGGTAGAGCGACTGCGCGCCGTCGCTCACCGCCCGCTCCGGGTCGTTGTGCACCTCGACCATGATGCCGTCGGCGCCCGCCGCCACCGCCGCCCGCGCCATCGGCGGCACTTTGTCGCGCCGCCCGGTGCCGTGCGAGGGGTCGACGATGATGGGCAGGTGCGAGAGCTTCTTCACCACCGGGATGGCCGCCAGGTCGAGCGTGTTGCGGGTGTAGTTCTCGAAGGTGCGGATGCCGCGCTCGCAGAGAATCAGATTGTAGTTCCCGCCCTGCATCAGGTATTCGGCCGAGAGCAGCCACTCCTCGATGGTCGCCGCCAGCCCGCGTTTGAGCAGCACCGGCTTCGCCACCTTGGCCAGCTCTTTCAGTAGGTCGAAGTTCTGCATGTTGCGCGCGCCCACCTGCAGGATGTCCACGTAGTCCGCCATGAGCGGAATCTTGGTGTGGTCCATCACTTCGCTCACCACCAGCAGCCCGTGCCGGTCGGCCGCTTCGCGCAGCCACACGAGCGCCGGCTCGCCCAGCCCCTGAAAACTGTAGGGCGAGGTGCGCGGCTTGAAGGCGCCGCCGCGCAAAATCTTCGCGCCGTGCTGGCTCACCGCTTCCGCCACGGCCAGAATCTGCTCGCGGCTCTCCACCGAGCACGGCCCCGCCATCACCACCACTTCTTCGCCGCCCACCGCAATGCCGTTGCCCACCTCCACGACCGTGCCTTCCGGCCGGAAGCTGCGGCTGGCCAGCTTGTAGGGCGCGCTGATGCGGATGACCTCGCGCACGCCGTCGAGCAGCTCGAGGTCGCGCGTGTCAAAATCGAGCCGCGCGCCTACCGCGCCCAGCACGGTGTGCTTGACGCCGGTCGAGCGGTGCACGGCAAAGCCCATCCCGATCAGCCGCTCGATCACGCGCTGGATCTGTTCTTCGCTCGCACCCTCCTGCATCACCACGACCACGGTCTTTCTCCTTGCCTCTAGCTTTGCTGCTTCTTACTACGAATCCTCTTCCTTGTAGGTCTCCTGCTCCACCACGCGCGCTTCGTCCAGGATGCGCTCGAACAGCCGCTTCAGCGCCTCGTTGCCCAGCGGCCCCTGGTTCAACTTCTGCACACGCTCCAGGATTTCCCGCTCCCGCTCCGGCTGGTAGATCGGGATGCCGTTCTGCCGCTTCAGCCGGCCAATCGCGCCGACGCAGCGCGAGCGCTCGTTCAGCAGCTCGACGAGCCGCGCGTCCAGCTCGTCAATCCGCTTCCGCCAGTCCCCGATGTCCTTTTTGCCCATTCGCCGCTTCAACGATTCTACGATGAACCTCCCTTCAGTTCCCGCACCAGCGCCGCGGCGGCCGCGAGCGCCTGCTCGCTGTGCCCGTGGCGCTCGCAGCACTCCACTAGCGCGCTGCCCACTACCGCACCCTCGGCCACGCCGTCGAGCTGCGCCACTTGCTCCCGCTGCGCAATCCCGAACCCAACCGCCACCGGCAGCCGTGTATAGCGGCGCAGTCGCTTCACCACGGTTCTCACTTCCGCCGGCACGTCCGCCCGGGCGCCCGTCACACCGCGGCGCGAGATTAGATACACGAAGCCGCGCGAAAGTCGCGCAATCGCCCGCAAGCGCGCCGGCGTCGAAGTCGGCGCCGCCAGAAACACTGTATCCAAGCCGCTGTGGCGCATCCGCCGCACGAACTCGCCCGCTTCTTCCGGCGTCAGGTCGGTGATGAGCACGCCATCAATGCCGGCCGCCGCGGCCCGCTCGGCGAACCGCTCTTCGCCGTCCTGGAGCACCGGGTTGTAATACCTGAACAGCACCTGCGGCATGCCGTGGCGCCGCCGAATCCGAGCGGCCAATCGCAGCACCGCCTCTCGCGTCGTCCCGGCCGCCAGCGCCCGCTGGCTCGCCCGCTGAATCACGGGGCCGTCGGCAATCGGGTCGGAGAACGGCACGC
>JACPRL010000142.1 GCA_016189965.1 Acidobacteriota bacterium
CAGTCATAGGCGAGCGCCTGAGGCCTCCGCCCAACGCTGGACTACATAGAGCGCCCACGGGCGCGACCAGCTCTGCCGGCCGGCCAGAAATTCCTTCCAGACCTGGGCCACAGCTCCCGGCCGCAACCACAGAGCTAGCGGGGAGGACGATCGAGTGAGGACATCTTCCACGTCGGAGCGCAAGGGGCCGCGCAACCAGCGCTCGAACGGCAGCGTAAAACCGACCTTGCGACGCTGCACGATCTCGGGGGGCAAGGGCTGGGGCAGGGACCGGACCAATGCCTCCTTGGGCACGCGTCCATTGGCCTTCTCGCGCCGGGGGAGGCCCAACACGACCTCAACCAGCTGTTGATCGAGCAGAGGCTCGCGCACCTCCAAGCCGTGGGCCATGCTCATCTGGTCGGTGTCGCGCAGCAGGGTATTGAGCAAATAGTGCCGCAGCTCGAGCCAGGAGGTGCGGGCAAAGGGGTCAAGCTCGCTTGCCTGTTCCAGGGATGTCCGGAGTGTTTGAGCGTAGTCGCCGTAGTCGAGGCTGAGGATCGCTTCCGGCGTCAGTAACTGCGCGACTTGCGCCGGCAGAAACAAGGCCCGCAACAGGAACACGGGGTCGGCAAATCCGTTTTCTCCCTGGAAGAGGAAATGTAGCTTGCGCTTGGCCTCGGGTGCCGCCGGCCACAGAACAGTCAGCCCTGCCAAGGCCCGCCGGCCCCAGCGCGGCAGGCGCGCGGACACGGAGCGCAATCCACCCAACAGCCCGGACTGCCGGAAGCTGGGGTAGCCTCCGAACAGCTCGTCCCCACCCAACCCGGAGAGCGCCACCTTGATTCCGTCCGCCCGCACGGCGCGCGAGATCAAGTAGGTGTTGATGCCATTGGCCGTCGGCTGGTCCATGGCCGCCAGGGCCCCGGGCAGTTGTCGCAGCAGCTCGCTTTCATCCAGCAACAGCTCGTGGTGGCGGGTGCCAAATTTTTCGGCCAAGCGGCGCGCGCAGAGAGCATCGCTGGCGGTGTTTTCGGAAAAAACGACGGTGACGGTTTGAAGCTCCGCGCCCGCCGCGCCGCGCAGCAAGCTGACGAGGCTGGAGGAATCAATGCCGCCGCTCAGAAACACGCCGAGCGGTACGTCACTCACCAGCCGCAAGCGCGCGGCTTCCAAGAGCAGCTCTGGCAAGGCCTCAGAAGTCGGGACTCCCGCCGGGCGTGTGCGGATGGGGTCCCAATAGGACTCCGTCGTCCACCGCCCTTCCTGCCAGACCAAGCGATGGCCTGGGGGTACCGCGCGAACACCCGCTACGATGGTCAGGGGCTCCTGAACGGCGCCAAAGGAGAGGAAACTTTCCAGCGCGGTAGGATCGAGCCGCGGCGCCACCCAGCCGCCCTTCACTAAAGTCCGGACTTCAGAGGCAAACGAGAGGCGCGAAGCCTCTGGATGGTAATAGAGCGGCTTGATACCGAGGCGGTCGCGGAACAAGACCAGTTGCCGCTGGCGCGCGTCCCAAATCGCCGTGGCAAACATCCCGCGCCAGCGCAGGACACAATCTTTTCCCCAGACGGCGTAGGAATGCAACAACACTTCGGTGTCGCTTTGCGAGCAGAAACGCTGACCGGCGGCTTCCAATTCGCCCCGCAACTGGCGGAAATTGTAGACCTCGCCGTTGTGAACAATCCAGTTGCCGGTGGCGCGATCCAACATGGGCTGATTCCCCGCGGGGCTCAAGTCGAGGATGGCTAGCCGCCGCGCCCCCAAACCCAGCACCCAGCCCGGGAGGCCCGTGTCAATAATCTGCGTTGCTTCCGCGTCGGGCCCGCGATGAGCCAGGGCGCGCGTGGCACGAAGCAGGCTGGACTCCAGGTCAGAAGCGGGCGCTTCGAGGATGCCGACAATGCCGCACATCAGGGAGATAGTCTACCACCGCGGCCGGAGTCTGTTCGATGGCCTGCCCTGGCACGCGCCCGGATCAGACTGGAGCAGCGCTGTTCGCGGCGGACTCGCTGTCTTCGCCCTGCTTCTGTAGCCGCGACCAGCGCGAAAGGTAGGACAGTTCAGGAAATTCCTCCACCAGAAACCAGGTTAACCGGTGGCAGAAGCGCTCGAAGCTGAAATTCTCCTCGAGCCGCTGCCGACCCGCCGCTCCCAGGCGCTCGCGCTGTGCGTCATCTGACAGCAGCCGGCTTAAAGCCTGGAGCAAGGCCTCGCGGTTGCCCCAGGGCACCAAAAGGCCGGTTTCGCCATCCAGCACCACCTCGGGCACCCCGCCGTGATGCGCCGCCACGACGGGCTTGGAATGCGCCATGGCTTCGAGGAAAACAATGCCAAAACCTTCGCCACTGCTGGGCAGGACGAAGGCGCTGCAGGATGCATAGTGGGCCGTCAGCGCGGACGGAGAGAGGTAGCCTGTGAAGGTAACGATGTCGGCGATGCGCAGCTCACGAGCCTTCTCTTCCAATCGGGGACGGTCGTCCCCTTCGCCCACGATAACGTAACGGAGCGCGGGGAACTGCCGGCGTAGCGCCGGTAACACGGCCAGAACATCATCGATACCTTTGTAACGCTCAGCGGCCGCCAGCCGGCACACGCTCAACAGCACAGGAGCGCTGCCGGGAGACACAGCGGCGGGAGAAAAAAAGGGATCGAGCGTGTTGGGCAGGAGGCGCCACCGCTCGCTCGCTACGCCGTTTTCGGCTGCGAGGCGTCGGCGGGTGTAGTCGCTCACGGCCAGTACCGTGCGCGCACGGCGCAGGAGCGAGCGCGATAGGCCCGGCAGCTTCCTCCAGGCCTCGATCCCGTGCGCAACAACGCAGTAGGGACAACCAAACAAGGCCGGCGGCAACGCCAGAGGCAGCAGGTGCAGGTGTCCCAAAACTAGGACGTCGGCCCCGGCCAAAAGCTCCCTCCACAAGCCCAGGGCGAAGGCCCACTTGTGGGACTCGTATGCGCGAAGACGAACGGAGGAGGAGAGGTAGCGGGGGTCGGCGTCGGCAGGGGCGTCGTTCAGAACCAGAACGGTGGCTTGGGCGCCGTACACCTGACAAAAGCGGCCGAGCGCGCCGAGCAGGGTGCGGTTGAACATGGGGATGCCGCCGTCGGAATGGAAAACTTCCGTGAGAGCGACGAGCAGGCGCAAGGATTCCTACTTGCGGGCACAGGCCGCGAAGCATTGGGTGAAGATGCGGCTGCCCGCGGTTCCGTTCTCGACCAACTGATAGGCCACCAAACCCAAAGCAATGAGCCGCCACAGCAACCAGCGC
>JACPRL010000143.1 GCA_016189965.1 Acidobacteriota bacterium
CTCACAATGGTTTGGTATAAATTATGCCGTATGGCTAAGAAGAAGCGCAGAAAGAAGAAACAGCCAGGGTCGTCAAGGCACAAGAAGGGCCGCCGGGCCCCCGTGCGCTCGGCCCGGAAGCGGCATTCCCGGCGCGGTGTGGTGCAGAGAGGCCGCCGCCCCGCGGCGATCGCAGCAAAATCCCGCGAAACCGTTGACCCCCGCGTAGCGCAGATGATGAAGCTCTACGCGGAGGCGATGAAGCATTTCAACAAGCAGAAGTTCCGGCGGGCCAAGGAGATCCTGGAAAAGGTGGTGGCGGGGCCGAGCCGGGAGTTGGTGGAGCGGGCTCGGGTCCACTTGACGATTTGCGAGCAGCGGCTGCAGCGGGCGGCGCCGGTGCATCTCCGCTCGGCCGACGACCACTACTACTACGCCGTGTCCCAGATCAACCTGGGGAACTACGAGGAAGCGCGCGGGCATCTGGAGAAGGCGCGGAAGCTGGCGCCCAAGGCTGACTACATCCACTACGCACTGGCGTCGGTGGCCGCTTTGACGGGTGAGACCGACGAGGCGCTGGACTCGCTGGCCCAGGCCATCAAACTGCGCCCGGAAAACCGTTACCACGCCCGCAACGACGCCGACTTCCGTCTGCTGGAAGACGAACGCCGGTTCCAGCAACTGCTCTATCCCGAGCAGACGCCGGGGGCGCGTGCGGGCGAGCTGCGCGCCTGATTGCCGCTTCCAGAGCTCAGTTGTCTCTCTTTGCCGTTTTGTGTTTTCATAGGGGCGGTCCCGCGCTAGGATTCCGTTGATGCCTGCCGAACTTGCCATCGTGATTCTTGCCGCCGGCAAGGGCACGCGCATGAAATCGCAGCGCGCCAAAGTGCTGCACGAGGCCGGGGGCTTGCCCCTGATTGCCCACAGCCTGCGAGCGGTCGAGCCACTGGCGGGCCGGCGGGGTTCGACACTGAGAGGCATCTGGGTGGTTGTTGGACATCAGGCCGATGTGGTGCGGCAAGTGGTGGAGCCCTTCGGCGCCCGCACGGTGTTGCAGAAACCGCAGCTCGGCACGGGGCATGCGGTGGCGCAGGCCCTGGGGGCGCTGCCACGCGGAGTCACCGACGTGCTCGTGTTGCCCGGCGATGCCCCACTCATCGGCACCGACACGTTGCGGGCACTGCTCAAGTTGCATGCGAGCGCCGAGAGCGCGGCGACGCTGCTGACGGCGCGGCTGGAGCAGCCGCAGGGTTACGGGCGCATCGTACGCGGAGACTCGGGGGAGGTGGAGGCGATTGTCGAGCAGGGGGCGTTGTCTCCCGGACAAGCCGAGCTGCGCGAGGTCAACTCCGGCGTTTACTGCTTCGAGCGGGCGCGGTTGACGGCGGTGCTGGGTCAACTGGGACGCAACAACATCCATCGGGAATACTACCTGACCGACGCGGTGGTCTTGCTGCGCGCGGCCGCCGGGCGGATTTCCGCCTGCACGGTCGAGCACCCGGAGGAAATTCTCGGTGTGAACACGCTGGCTGAGTTGGCCTACGTAGACAGCTTGCTGCGGCGGCGCAAGGTGGAAGCGCTGATGGGCTGCGGCGTGACCATCTATCAGCCGGAAACGGTTGTCGTTGATGCTGAGGTCACGGTGGGCTCCGACACCGTCATCGAACGCGGGGTCGAGTTGCGGGGGGCCACCCGCGTCGGCTCGCGGTGTCGCCTGGGCGCCTTCAGCCTGTTGCGCAACGCGCGGCTGGCCGACAGGGTCACCGTGCGACCCCACTCGCTGGTGTTTGACAGCCGGCTGGGCGAGGGCGTGACCGTGGGCCCGTTCGCCCACTTGCGCGACGGCGCCGACATCCGCCGCGGCGCCCGCATCGGCAACTACGTCGAGGTGAAGAAATCGGTGGTGGGCGAAGGCACGAAGGCCCAGCACCTGACCTACCTCGGCGACGCCACCATCGGACGCGACACCAACATCGGCGCCGGCACCATCACCTGCAACTACGACGGCATCAACAAAAACCCCACCACGATCGGCGACCACGTCTTCGTCGGTAGCGGTACGGAGCTCGTGGCGCCCGTGCGCGTGGGACGCGGAGCCTACGTCGCCGCCGGCTCCACGGTGACCGAGAACGTGCCCGCCGACGCACTGGCCATTGCTCGCAGCCGCCAAGTCAACAAGACCGGCTGGGCGCGCACGCGCCGGCAAAAGCTGGCCGCAGCCAAGGCGCGCAAAGATGAGCCGGTGGTCGGCGTGCGGCTGGCCGACGGGCGCAGCGCGTCAAAGGCCAGCCGCGGTCCGCGACGACAGCCTCGCGCCCGCTCCAAGCCCCGTCGCCGCCGGCGCTAACACCATGCTGAAAAACCGGGGGAATTGGAAGGGCACGGCTGGAAGGCCCGGGCTTCAGCCCGGGACGCGAAGCGCCGTGCCGAAAAAAGCTGCGCGCAGCGCAACCGCGGAAGGGGTGCGGGGAAACCCTCTTTGGGTGTCTCCGTGGGAAGCCTGCCCTTAAAAGCCTCGATGTCCCGCCGGGCACAACTCGCCATCGCGGCTGTTTTCCTTCTGATCGTCGGCTTCGCTGTTTACTCCACCCTGGGGCTGGGGCAGGTGACGGTGGAGGTCTGCATGGAGTTCAAGGGGCGCAGCGAGTGCCGCACCGCCGCCGCGCCCACCGAAGAGGAAGCCATCCGCACCGCCACCGACAACGCCTGCGGCTTGCTGGCTGCCGGGCGCGACGAATCCATGGCCTGCTCGGCCACCCCGCCCACCAGCGTCCGCCGCCTCCCCTAGCACGGTGCTGAAAAACCCAGCGCCTGTGTCATTCCGAACCCTTGCCTGCCTTGGCGGTGAGGAATCTGTTTTTTCTTCAACGCGTTCCCACAGACAAGCAGATTCCTCGCTTCGCTCGGAATGACAAAGCGCGACTTTTCAGCGTCCTGTTAGAAGCCAAGAGATTCGGTTCAGCCAAGGGGCTCCTGAGCGTGGGTCAACCCATCTCCCGTTCAACCCAGATGCTCCTGCCGCTGGGAGCCCGCCCGAAGGCGGCGGGCCCCACTGCGAAGGCGTGGGTTGGTGGGGCGCTCGAACTACCTCCGGCGGACGCTGCTGGGCTGCCCCTGTCCGCGAGAGACCGGGGGGAGGGGGGGTAGGTGC
>JACPRL010000154.1 GCA_016189965.1 Acidobacteriota bacterium
CGGTCGGTGAAGTCGCGCAGGAAGGAGTTGCCGGTTCCCAGCGGCAGGAAGGCCAGCGTGGGCCGCTCGGTGGGGTGCGCCCCGCCGGAGAATACGCCGTTGAGGATTTCGTAGACGGTGCCGTCGCCGCCCACGGCCAGGAAGTGCCGGCGGCCGTCGCGCCAAGCGTCCGCAGCCAACGCGGTCGCTTGGCCGGGACGCTCAGTCCAGGCTTCCTCAAGCTCGACACCGGCACGGCGCAAGCGCGCCAGGGCGTCGCGGGCCAGCTTGCCGCAGCGACCGCCGCCGGCGGCGGCGTTGATGACAGCGAGATAGGCGCCGTTCACAAGGGCACCACACCCTGGTCGCGTACGAGCTTCCGGCGGATCTGCTCCGCCAGCAGGTCGCGCTTGATCTTCAGCGAGGCGGTGCGGGGGAAATCCTCCTCCCAGAGGACGTAGCCGCTCAGGCGCTTGTAGTCGAGCAGCCGCCGGTTGCGGGCGACGACCTCCTGGCGCAGCGAGCTGGTGAACGATTGGCCGGGCTCGAGGTGCAGCACGATGAGCAGCTCTTCCCGCCCCGGGCCGCGCTCGGGCCAGAGGTAGCCGGCGGCGAAGACGCAAAACTCTTTGACCGGCAGGCCTTCGAAGTTGTTTTCGACGTCTTCGGGATAAACGTTCTTGCCGCCGGCGGTGACAATCATATTTTTCTTGCGGCCGAAGAGCTGCAGGTGGCCGGCGGTGTCGAGCCGTCCCAGGTCGCCGGTGAGCAGCCAGCCGTCCGTGATGGTCTGGGCGGTCAACTCGGGGTCGTCGAGGTAGTGGGACATCACCGTCTCGCTGCGCACGGCCACTTCGCCGATGCCGTCGCCGTCGGGCTGGATGATTTTCACTTCCATGCCCGGCAGCGGCTTGCCCACCGTATCGGCGCGGAACGGCCGGAGGTCGTTCACGGTGATGGCCGTGCCGGCTTCGGTGAGGCCGTAGCCGTTCACGGCCGGGATGCCGAGGTCGTAGAGGAACTGGAGGGTGGCGGGCTCGGAGAAGGCGCCGCCCACAATGATGGCGCGCAGTTCGCCGCCAAAAGCGCGGTGGACATCGGGGAGCAGGCGGCGGCTGAGCCCGAGATTCTGCCGGCGGCGGGTGAGCTGGCGGTTGAGCGCGATGAGGACGCTCAAGGCGAGCCGCTTGTGCAGCGGCAAGCCGGCGAAGCGCTCCCGCAGGCCTCGCTCGATGTTCTTCAGCACCAGCGGGACGAGGCTGACGTAGGTGATTTTCTGACGGGCGAAGGCTTCGCGGACGAACTCCGGCCGCAGCGTGCGCAGGTGCACCACGGCGGCGCCGCAGACGAACGGCCCGATGAAGCCGACCATAAAGTCAATGGCGTGGTTAGTGGGGAGGATGCTGAGGTAGCGCACGCCCGGCCAGAAAGGGTAGAGCGCGGTAAGCGCGATGCACTGCTGGAGGTAGTTGCGGTGCGTCATCACGCAGCCCTTGGGCCGGCCGCCGGTGCCCGAGGAGTAGACGATGGAGGCCCAGTCGTCGCGCCGGCGCTCGACGAAGGTCGGCTCGCCGCTCGCCCGGAACTCTTCCCAGCGCTGGGCGCCGGCCAACTCGGTGTTCGGCGGCGCTTCGGTGACGAGCACAGTGCGGACGTGGGTGTCTTTCACCCCGCCGGCGCCGGCCAGGTTGCGCCAGAGGAAGCCTTCGATGATAAGGAAGGTAGCTTGCGAGTGCTTGAGGAGCTGCTGCTGCTCCGCCGGCGTGAGCTTGAAGTCGAGCGGGACGAGCACGCCGCCGGCGCAGAAGACGGCGTAGGCGGAGATGAGCCATTTGGACTGATTGGTCATGACGATGGCGACGCGGCTGCCGGGCTGGAGACCGGCGTCCTGCAACGCTTTGGCCAGGGGCAGGGCGGCTTCCTTGAACTGCTGGTAGGTCAGCCGGGCTTTTTCGCGCCCGCGGTCGTCCTCGATGAGGCAGACCTCATCGGGCCAACGCTCTAAGGCATCCCTTAGCGCCGCGCCCAACGATTGGTATTGGCTCAGGTCGAGCATGCTAACGAGGCAAGGAGGCAGAGAGGCACGGAGGCACGGATAGTGCTCGTCATCTTGTTCTCTGCCTCCCTGCTTCCTTGCCTCCCTGCCTCCCTGCCTCTTTGACTTACAGGCGGGATTGTATCCGCTCCGCGAGCGTGCGGAAATCCGTCACCCCTTGGAACTCATAGTCGGGCAGCTCGATGTTGAAGTGCTGTTCGAGCCGGGTGAGCAGCTCCAGGGCCTGGTAGGAGTCAATGCCGAGCTTCTTGAAGAAGTCGTCGTCGGGGGAGAGCTGCTCGCGCGGTACATTGAAGTGCCGTGCCGCCAAATTGAGGATTTCTTCCAGCGTCTGCTGCATTGTGCGCATGGCGGTTTGACCTTCCTCCTGTGTTAGACCCGCTTCACCAGCACGAAGTACTCCTTGGGGAAGAGATAGTCTTCGCCTGACTCGTCGACGATCCGAATTAGCCCGTGAGCGGCGGCAGAGGGGTCAGGTATCAGCGGGTAGAGTTTGTGCAACTCGACAGATGCGGGATAGCCGCGATTCTCAACGCAGATAGCGAATTGTCGTCCCGTCATTCCCTGTGTCTCTGTGCCTCTGTGGCTATCACGGCAGGTAGGGTAGAGCGTCTTTGCTTTCGACAAACTTCTTGAGGGCGGCTTCGACGGCGGGTTGCAGGAAGAGTTGGCAGAAGAGGTCAATC
>JACPRL010000146.1 GCA_016189965.1 Acidobacteriota bacterium
AGGCAGAAAACATCCTCAGCGCCGCCTGAGTCGCTGAGAGCATGCAGACAAACTAGGGCTCGCCCGAGATAAGGCAAAGGGCGTCTCGGCTTGTGCGGCACGAGACGCCCGTTGGTTGCGGGGGCTGGATTTGAACCAGCGACCTTTGGGTTATGAGCCCAACGTGGTACCAGACTCCACTACCCCGCGCTATGACTATACCCAAGGCGCGGCGAATGCGCAACCCACCCGCGCGCCGGAATGTTTTCGATGGAGCGGAGAGAAAATCGTCAGCGGCTACCAGGTGTTGTAGGGTGTGCCCTCGGTCGAGATGCTGCTCGAGCCCGAGCGCACGTCGGAAATGCCCGGGCCAAACTGCTCGGGCGAGAGCAGCCGGTCGTCGACGACGACCTCCCAGGTAGCCGAGGAGCCGGTAATGTCGGGCGGCAGAAGGCGCAAGTAGCCTTCGTCGACTAGCTCCTGGAGCGAGCCGGGCGGCCGCTGCTTGTCGAGGGTGAACTGTTCGATGGTTCGGCGGAGCACGTCAAGATTTTGCCGCAGCGCCGTCTCCTTGGCCCGCAGGATGGAGATGCGGTAGCTGGGAATGGCGATGGAGAGCAAGATGCCGATGATCGTAATCACGATCATCATCTCGATGAGGGTGAACCCTGCGCGCCGCCGGTGA
Organism: Acidobacteriota bacterium; assembly: GCA_016189965.1. Classification (GTDB taxonomy): domain Bacteria; phylum Acidobacteriota; class Terriglobia; order Acidiferrales; family 2-02-FULL-67-57; genus JACPRL01. The sequence continues at coordinate 665 of JACPRL010000146.1, forward strand.
CTCACGTCTCGCCTACCTCACCACTCGTTGTACCGCGTGCCGTCGAGCGCCGTGCCGCTGCTGCGTGAATAGACGTCGAACACATCATCCCCGCACCAGAAGCGGCTGTCGGGCTCGTCCTGCACGCAGCGCAAACCCCACTCGGTCGAGTTCGTCATCGGGTCGGTGGGAATGCGCCGGAGGAAGCGCACCCGGCGGTCGGGCTTGCCGGCCAGTTGCACGCCCTCGACCAACGTCTCCAGGTCCGGCGGGTAGCCTTCCGTGTCCGCCTTCACCGCAATCAGGCTGCGGTCGGCGGCGTCCTTGTAGCGGTCAATGGCGGTGCGCATCTCGCGCAGGGCGCGGCGCAGCTCGATTTCTTTGTCGCTCTTGATTTTCACCCGCGCCAGCGGCAGGGCCATCGTGGCCAGCACCATCAGGATAGCGGTAGCGACCACCAGCTCGAGCAGGGTCAAGCCCCGCTCGCGACGAGCACACCCGTTCCCCATCGCCGTATTACTGGACCAGGATCTCCCCCATCGAGGTTTCCAGCGGCAACGGCTGTTGCTGGCTGGTGCGCGCTGCGATGTTCTGGATGATGAGCGGCGTTCGCCCCGCCGCCAGGCCGCGGAACACCAGCGTCACCACCACGCCGCTGCCTTGCACGCCGCCCGTGCCCGGCGGCCGGCTCACCGAGATGATGGCCGTGCCGGTCTCCTGTTCGACCCGGTGCACCAGCGCCGCCGGGTGCTCGCCGCCCAGGAAGCCGCCGTGGTGCACCTCGAGCAGTTCAACCACTTGCGGGTTGAAGTTCAGCCGGAAGGGAATGGCAAAAACGTCGCGCGCGTTCTCCACTACGACGTTGACCGTCAACCGCTCGCCGACGCCCAGTTGCGCCTGCGCGGGCTGGAAGCCGATGCGCGCCGGCCCTTGGATTTCCGGTTCGGCGGGGGCGCGCGGCTCGGGCCGGGCGGGTGGCGCTGTGGGCGGCGCGGGCGTGGGCTGCGGTTCAGCCGCCGGAGCCTCCGCGGGCGCTTCCTCGCCCACCTCCGGCGGCAGTTGCGCGGCGCGTGGGAGCGCGATGGTTTCGTCCGTCCCTATCGCCAGCGGCTGCACGTTGAGCGCCGTGATTTCCGGCAGGCGGATGATGCGCGGCGTCAGCACGATGAGCACTTCGTTCTCCTGCGACTCCTTGCGGTTGCTCGAGAACAGGAAGCGCAGGAAGGGAATCTGCCCCAGGCCGGGCCAACCTTCGACAGTGGTGGTTTCGCTGCGCTCGATGATGCCGCCCAGGATGCTCACTTCGCCCTCGCGCAGCCGGATGTCGTGCTCGATGACGCGCTGGCCGAAGATGGGCTGCTCGATGCCGCCGATGTTCACGCGGCCGGTGACCGAGGAGACTTCGACCTTGACCCGCAGGCTGATTTCGCGGTTCGAGTGCACCCGCGGCGTGATGTCCAGGTTCACGCCCACGTCCTGAAACTGGAACTGCGTGTTGACCAGCGGGTTGATGCCCACGCCGCCGATGCCTGGCTGGAAGCTGCCCACCGCAAAGGGCACCTTATCGCCGATGCGCAGCTTGGCCGTCTGCATGTCGGTGGCGCGCACCTCCGGGTTCTGGATGACCTTGGTGGTGGCGTCGGTGAGCAGGGCCATGGCGGTGGCGCTGGGGAGAATCAGGCTGTAGTCGCGACTGGAGAGCCGGCTGAGGTCGTCCAGGGTCACGCTGGCTGCCGCCCCGGTCGGCTGGTCGGAGGGACGGATAATGGCGCGGGGGGTAAAGATCAGCGGCACCGAGGTCGAGGGCACGATGCCCAGCTCGCGGGCGCGGTCGCGGCGCGCCTGCAGCACCGCCACCTGGATCAGGACTTCGGGCTTGGCGTGGTCAATGTCGCGGATGATTTTTTCCGCCACCGCCACCTTGTCCGGGGTGTCGCGGATGATGATGGCGTTGTTGGCGGTGCTGGGCGTGATGCGCTTGATGTCGAGCAGCGTGCGCAGCGTCTGCACCACCTCGTTCAGCTCCGCCGCCTGGATGGTGTTGGAGAGGTAGAACGTCTTGATGATTTGTTCCTCGTAGGCGCGGCGCTTGGCGGCGTTGTCCGGGACGACCATGATGGTGTTGGTCGTCACCGGCTTCCAGAAGCTCTTGGTCATCAGCGCCACGATGTCGAGCGCCTGCTCGAGCGTGGCGTTCTGTAGCTCCACCGGGATGCGCCGCGACTGGAATTCCGGGTCGAAGATGACGTTGATGCCGGCCAGCTTCCCGATGCTCTCGAAGATTTTCTTCGCATCCTCGTTCATCTTCAGGTCGAACGGCGCGCGGGTGATCGGTCGCAGCACCGGCGGCCCTTCGGGAATGCCGCTCGGCGGGAGCAGCGAGGGTCCCTGCCGCTGTTGCGCGCTGGCCTCGGCCTGCGCCTGCCGCTGGGCCACGACCTGTTCCAGCGTCCGGCGTAGCTCCTGCTCGGCGACGAAGCTCGAGGGGTCAATGGCCAACGCTTTCTCGAACTCCGCCGCCGCCGGCTCCAGCAGCCCCTGGTCGCGGAGCTTCTGTCCGCGGTCGACGTGCATCTGCGCGGCTTGGAAGCGGATGCGCTTGGCGCGGATCTCAAATTCGATGTTGCGCGGGTCGGCCTTCAGCGCCCGCTCGTAATGGATCAGCGCCGTGTCGTAGTCCTTCTGCAGCTCGGCTTGCTGGCCCTTCTTGAAGTCGGCGCCGCCTTTCGGGCAGCCGGTGGCCAGCAGTGCCACGGCCAACAGGCTGACGAAGCTGGAAGCTTTCCTTCTCATGGTCTCCCCTCGGGCTTCTCCCCTCCGGTACCGTGGGCTCATCCTAGCACCGTTGGACGCCCCACGGCAAGTTTTTGCCGGTGAGGGGCTTATCGGTTGATCGGTTCATCGGTTGATCGGGCTTCCTCTGCGCTCTCGGCGGTGAATCTGCTTGTTCTTAATCTGTGTTAATCTGGGTTCATGGTTCAGCTTCGCTCACCACAGGTCTGTGGTTTCATTCTTTCGTATGCCCAAACCCAAGCGCAAAGCTGATCGGAAGCCCGCTCCGGGGAAGCCGGCGCGCAAGATCGTGGCCGAGAACCGCCAGATTCCCTACAAGTACCACGTGCTGGAGCGGTTCGAGGCCGGCCTGGTCCTGACCGGCACCGAGGTGAAAGCGCTGCGCGAAGGCCGGGCCACGCTGCGCGACGCCTACGCCATCATCCAGCGCGGCGAAGCCTGGCTGCTCAACTGCCACATCTCCCCCTACAGCCACTCGGGCTACGCTGGCCACGACCCGCTTCGTACCCGGAAGCTCCTCCTCCACAAGGACGAGATTCTCAAGCTCTACGGCCGCGTGCAGGAGAAAGGGTTGACGCTCGTCCCCGTCCGCTTCTATTTCCGCAACGGCCGCGCCAAGTGCGAGCTGGCGCTGGTGAAGGGCAAGAAAGTCTGGGACCGGCGGGAGACCATCCGCCGCCGCACCGCCCAGCGTGAAATCGATCAGGAACTCAAACGCTACCGCTGACGGTTGGCACGGCTCCGCGCCGGCTACTTGACCCCTCGTTGACATTTGCTCGGCGCCAGCGTACGCTGCGCGCGAGAAGTTTTCGGGGAACCAAGGAATCTGTTTCCGCGGATAGGCTCGGCTGCATAAGGAGGCGCTCCCGTGCCTATAGTTGTGTGGGGGAGCGGCGGAAACGCCATCAACCTTGGGGCGGTCGAGAGCCGCCGCTGTCCTTTCTGTCGCGAAGACCTCCCCTTCAACCTGTTCTTGCAGTACCGGTACTGGGGCTTGTACTGGATTTTCAACCTCGTCACGGAGAAAAACTACCTGCTCCTCTGCGACCGCTGCGGGAAGGGATGGGAACTGGAAAAGGACAAAGTGCAAGCCGCGTTGACCGGGGACCCCATCCCGTTCATGCATCGCTACGGGCTCCTCCTCCTGGTGGGGATGATCGTCGCCGTGATTGTGTTTTTTGCGGTGACCAAGTAGCCAACTTCGCCGCCCGACGAAACCTACCCGGAGCTGAAAGGCTATCACTGACCTCACACGCGCTCAGCGCCTGCACTGCGACCTCTGCGGTAAAGCCTTTCCTCTGCCTCCTATGCCCCGCTACTCAACTGTTGTAGACTAACTCGTCTTACTTCTCGCTGAGGGCGCTCCCGATGTTCGATGCCAAGCTGGTGTTTGAGCCGCCGGAAGCCATCTCCACGCCTGCCCTGGTCACCTGGGCCTACGAGCCGCCGGCGCCGGTGGCGCGGGCGCGTCCGGGCGCCACCGAGCTCGACCGTTGGGCCGATGAATCGCCCGTCGTCCCCCCGGTCGACACCGCTCTCGAACCCGGCCTGGCCTTCCTCGACGATCTCCTCGGCGGAAAACTCTCCACCTTGGCCGCCACTTCCGAGCTCACCGGCAAGCCGGGCGAAGCGCTCCTGCTCCACAGCCCTCCCGGCTTGCGCGCTCAGCGGCTCCTCGTGCTCGGCGCCGGCAAGCCGGAAAAGTTCACCCTGGCCAGCATCCGCCCGCTGGCCGGCGCCGCTGCCCGCTTCCTCAAGGCGCGGGGCGTGACAGAGTTCACCTTCTTCCTCCGCCCGCTGCCCCAGGACGTCGCTCCTGCCGACGCCGCCCAAGCCGCCGTCGAAGGCGTCCTGCTGGCCAACTTCGAGCCCGCACGCTACCAGACCGACAAGAAGGACGGCAAAGAAATCCTCGCCGTGCAGGTTGCCGGTCTGTCCGCCGCCCAGAAAGGCGCGCTTGAAGCCGCGCTGCGCCGCGGCCGCATCATCGCCGAAGCGCAGAACCTCGCCCGCGAACTGACCAACGAGCCCTCGAACCGGCTGACGCCGCGCCTATTCGCCGAGCGTGCCGCTAAGCTGGCACGCGAAGTGGGTCTCGCAGCCGACATCCTCGACGAGAACCGCCTGCGCGAACTGAAGATGGGCGCCTTCCTCTCGGTCGCGCAGGGCAGCGAGGAGCCGCCGCGGCTGGTTGTGCTCACCTACAC